>NZ_JASCOY010000019.1:0-76054 GCF_029960075.1 Pseudomonas sp. PS02290 | reverse complement strand
GAAGAGAACTTGCTGATCAAAACGCCGCTTGTTGGCCATGTCCAGCCGCTCGGAGAGCGGGCGCCGGTGACCACGGTTGTGTTGACCGGCGTGGTCGTCGAGTTGCTGGTCGGCGGTGGCGTCGTGGCGGCGACAGCGCCTACGGGCCTTGAAATCACGGTGGTTTTCAGCGACCCGGAAGGCGATGTCGAACTGCTCGTGGTGGTCTGCGGAACGCTGGCCGAGCCAGAAGCCACGGCCGTGGACGGCGAGCTGGCGCGCCCGTCGAAACGGATCGTCTGACCCACATGAATGGTGAATGGCTCTGGGATATTGTTGCGTGCGGCCAGCGCTTTCCAGTCCCAGCCGTAACGGAATGCAATGGAAAACAGCGTGTCGCCGCGCTTCACGACGTACTGACCTGTGGTGACCGGCTGACGTGTCGGCACCGTCGACTTGCCGTTTCGGTCGACAACCCGCACGCCGCCCGATGGCGTGCTGGAGCAGCCGACCAGAAGGATACTCAGGGCAACTCCAATCACCAGACGCTGAAAACTTGTTGAAGAACTACGCTGCCGAATGACTGTGAGACTCACCCGCCACTCCCTTTACCGGTGACTGAAGAAGAAACTGCCCTGCGTCGTGAAAAGACCAGGCAGCCATGAAAAACTTGGTGTGAGACGGCGCCGCGGCAGTTGGCCGAAGCATCGTTGCAAAACGCCAGCCTGTAGACCGGCTGCGTCTTGTGGAATTCATTGCCTTCGCAAAATAGCGATTAAGCCAATGGTCCATTGAGCAACGGGACGAAACGAACGGCGCCCAGCACATGGCGAGAGAAACCGTTTTCCTCACGAATGATAAGCATCAGTTGCTGCACCTCACCCGACCCCACCGGAATCACCAGACGACCGCCGGGTGCCAGTTGGTCCAGCAAGGCCTGAGGCACGTCGGTAGCAACCGCGGTGACAATGATCCCGTTGTAAGGCGCGAGCGCCGGCCAGCCTTCCCAGCCATCGCCCCAACGAAACACCATGTTGCGCAGGTTCAGCTCGACGAGGCGTTCCTTGGCGCGATCCTGCAGCACCTTGATCCGCTCAACGGAGAAAACCCGCTCCACCAGTTGCGCCAGCACGGCGGTCTGGTAACCCGAGCCGGTGCCGATCTCCAGCACTTTATCCAGCGGGCCCGCCGCCAACAGCAGCTCGCTCATGCGCGCCACCATGTAAGGCTGGGAGATCGTCTGGTTGTTGCCGATCGGCAGCGCGGTGTCTTCGTACGCGCGGTGCGCGAGGGCCTCGTCGACGAACAGGTGTCGAGGGGTCTTGCGAATGACGTCCAGCACCTGGGTGTTGGCGATACCTTCTTCGCACAACCGTTGAATCAGACGCTCGCGGGTACGCTGGGAAGTCATTCCCACGCCACGTCGTAACAGATCATCTTGCTCACGCGACATCAGGCCATTCCCTCCAGCCATGCGTTCAGGCTGTTGAAACCGTCCTGATAAGTACGATCCAGCTGCAACGGGGTGATCGACACATAACCCTGCATCACGGCGTGGAAATCGGTGCCCGGCCCGCCGTCTTCGGCATCTCCTGCGGCAGCAATCCAGTAACCGGCCTTTCCGCGCGGATCGACCACGCGCACAGGCGCCGCCGCACGGGTGCGATGGCCAAGACGGGTCAGCTGAATTCCGCGCACATGTGCCAGCGGCAGGTTAGGGATATTCACATTCAATACGGTACGGGGTGGAAGGTCGAGGCGTTCATGGGCTTCGACCAGAAGCCGCGCGTAATGCGCAGCGGTTGCCAGGTTATCGACCTGACGTGACAAAAATGAAAAGGCAAATGACGGGCGTTGCAGAAAACGACCTTCCAGCGCCGCAGCAACGGTGCCCGAATACAGCACATCGTCACCCAGGTTGGCGCCGAGGTTAATCCCCGAAACAACCATGTCCGGCTCATCGGGCAGCAAGCCGTTGAGTCCGAGGTGGACGCAATCGGTGGGCGTGCCGTTGAGGCTGATGAAGCCGTTGTCCAGGGTGTGCGGGTGCAAGGGCCGGTCCAGCGTCAGCGAACTGCTCGCGCCGCTCTTGTCTTGATCGGGCGCAATCACCACGCACTCGGCGTACCCGGCCAGCGCGCCATGCAGCGCAGCCAGCCCGGGGGCCATGACCCCGTCATCATTTGAAATCAGAATACGCATGAGCTGTCCGTCTGCCCTGCCGGCGCGAGATCGACGAGTTCACGCACCAATGCGGTGGCGAAGCATCCGGCCGGCAGGACGAATTCCAGTTGCAGAATGTCAGGCTCGGGATAATGCCACGTCAACCGCCCGATGGGCAGTCGCAGGATGCGCCGTTCGTGCTCCATTCCCGCTTTTATCAACCAGTTACAGAGCGACGCCTCCCGCGCGGCGATGCTGTTTTCAAGCGCTGCGGTGGCGCCTGCAGCTGGGGAATCGCCCTCGCCCCACTGCGGCCCGGTCGGGTGCAGATCGAGGATCGCCAGTCGCGGGTCGCTGCACTCGGCTTCGCCAGCAGGGAAGAAACTGCGGCTGTCGGTGAACGCCAGCAGATCGCCCACTTGCGCCCGTTGCCAGCTGCCATCGGCGACTCGAGCGGCCAAGACCTGGTTGAACAGGTAACTGCGCGCAGTGGATAACAGTCGAGAGCGCACATTGCGCTGCTCGGGCAGGGCCTGACGCTCAGCGTAGTGACGGGCCTCACCCAGATTCCCGCCCTCGTAGCCAAAGCGTTGGGCACCGAAATAGTTGGGGATGCCGTGTTGTTTGATCGATTCAAGACGTGCGTCGAGCCCGGCCTTGTCGGCCTGCAACTGTGTCAAACGCAACGTGAAGCCATTGGCGGCGTGGGCGCCCCGTTGCAGCTTGCGCTTGTGGCGTTTGCTGTCGAGGATCTTCAGCGAATCATTTTCAGCCACTGACATGTCCGGATCGGCCTTGCCCGGCAGCTGAATGCTGAACCACTGACGGGTCAACGCCTGCCGATCCTTCAAACCGGCGTAGGCGACGGTTCGCAACGGCACGCCGGCCGCCTTGGCCAGACGCCGGGCGGCTTCCTCGGTATTCAAGCCGCGCTTTTCCACCCATAACCACAGGTGCTCCCCATCCCCGGACAGCGGAATGTCGAGGACTTCATCAACCTGAAAATCTTCGGCAGTGGCCTTCAGCACAGCAGTACCCAGTGCGTCGCCGTAAGCTCTCGGGCCCAGAAGTTCGAGTTCGGTCATGCGCTGATCAACAACGCGACGGCGTGCACGGCGATGCCTTCTTCGCGGCCGGTGAAGCCCAGCTTTTCAGTGGTGGTCGCCTTGACGTTGACCTGATCGATGTCGACTTGCAGGTCTTCGGCAATCAAGGCGCGCATGCTTTCGATGTGGGGGGCCATCTTCGGCGCCTGGGCAACGATCGTCGCGTCGACGTTGCCGACCTTCCAGCCCTTTGCCTGCACTTGCTTGAGCACATGACGCAGCAGAACCCGACTGTCGGCGCCCTTGAATTGCGGATCGGTGTCCGGGAAATGCTTGCCGATGTCGCCCAGCGCGGCAGCACCCAGCAGGGCATCGCTCAGCGCATGCAGCACTACATCGCCGTCGGAATGCGCGAGCAAACCCGACGTGTGCGCAATCCGCACGCCGCCCAAGGTAATGAAATCGCCTTCAGCGAAACGGTGCACATCGTAGCCGTGGCCAATACGCATAAAAAAACGCCCTGAAAAAGTCAGGGCGTGATTCTACCTACTTTGACCGACATTAGGGTCGGCCCGCGCTCAATTGCCCGTGACGCTGCAATTGAGGGCGAGGACTTCAGCCGGCCAGGGCTCGGGCGTGATGGCGCAAGTGGTCTTCGATGAAGCTGGCGATGAAGTAATAGCTGTGGTCGTACCCCGGCTGCATGCGCAATTCCAGAGGATGACCGGCCGCCTTCGCCGCCTGAACCAACGATTCCGGCTTGAGCTGATTGCCGAGGAAGTCGTCGCGATCGCCCTGGTCCACCAGCAGAGGCAAGCGCTCGGTGGCCTCGGCAATGAGCACGCTGGCGTCCCATTCACGCCAGCGCGAACGGTCTTCGCCCAGATAGCGAGAGAAGGCTTTCTGTCCCCAAGGACAATCCATCGGGTTGCAGATGGGCGAGAACGCCGACACCGATTGGTAGCGGCCGGGATTGCGCAATGCACCGACCAGCGCGCCATGGCCACCCATGGAGTGCCCGCTGATGCTGCGCTTGTCCGAGGCCGGAAAGTGCGCCTCGATCAACGCGGGCAGCTCGCTGATCACATAATCGTACATGCGGTAGTGCCGCGCCCACGGTTGCTCGGTGGCGTTCAGATAAAAGCCGGCGCCCAGGCCGAAGTCGTAGGCCTTGTCCGGATCATCTGGCACGTCGGCGCCGCGCGGGCTGGTGTCTGGCGCCACGATGATCAGCCCCAGTTCCGCCGCCACGCGCAGCGCACCGGCCTTCTGCATGAAGTTCTCATCGGTGCAGGTCAGCCCCGACAGCCAGTAGACCACCGGCAGCTTGCCGCCCTGCTCTGCCTGGGGCGGCAGATACACCGCGAAAACCATGTCGCAGCCGAGCACATCGGAGTGATGTTTGTAACGCTTGTGCCAGCCGCCGAAGCTTTTCTGGCACGAAATGTTTTCCAGACTCATGGGCTTCTCCGGGCGGCAAGCTTCAAGCCTCGAGCGGCAAGAGGTCATGACACGACGCTCTTGCGGCTTACAGCCTGGAACTTGCCGCTGCTCCTCAGAAATGAATGACGGTACGGATGCTTTTGCCTTCGTGCATCAGGTCGAAGGCTTCATTGATCCGGTCCAGGCCCATGGTGTGGGTGATGAAGGTGTCCAGCGGGATTTCGCCGGTCTGCGCTTTTTCGACGTAGCTTGGCAGTTCGGTGCGGCCTTTGACGCCGCCGAAGGCCGAACCGCGCCAGACGCGACCGGTGACCAGCTGGAACGGACGGGTGGAGATTTCCTGACCTGCGCCAGCGACGCCGATGATCACTGATTCGCCCCAGCCCTTGTGGCACGATTCCAGCGCCGCACGCATCAAGTTCACGTTACCTACGCACTCGAAGCTGTAATCCACGCCGCCGTCGGTCATTTCGACGATCACTTCCTGAATCGGCTTGTCGTGATCTTTTGGATTGACGAACTCGGTCGCCCCCAATTCACGGGCCACGTCGAATTTGGACGGGTTGATGTCGACCGCGATGATGCGGGAGGCCTTGGCCATTTTTGCGCCAATGATCGCCGCCAGGCCGATACCGCCGAGGCCGAAGACCGCCACAGTGGCGCCCTCTTCGACCTTGGCCGTGTTCAGGACCGCGCCGATGCCGGTGGTAACACCGCAACCCAGCAGGCAGACCTTCTCCAGCGGCGCTTCCTTGGGGATTTTTGCCAGAGAGATTTCCGGCACTACAGTGTATTCGGAGAACGTCGAGCAGCCCATGTAGTGGTAGATCGGCTGGCCGTTGTAGCTGAAGCGGGTGGTGCCGTCGGGCATCAGGCCTTTGCCCTGGGTGGCGCGGACTTTCTGGCAGAGGTTGGTCTTGCCGGACTTGCAGAATTTGCACTCGCGGCATTCGGCGGTGTACAGCGGAATGACGTGGTCGCCCACGGCGAGGGAAGTCACGCCCTCACCGATAGCCTCGACGACGCCCCCACCTTCGTGACCGAGGATGCACGGGAAGACGCCTTCGGAATCCGCACCGGACAAGGTGTAGGCATCGGTATGGCAGACGCCGGATGCGACGGTACGAATCAACACTTCGCCGGCTTTCGGGGCCTCAACGTCCACTTCGACGATCTGCAGTGGTTCATTGGGCGCGAAAGCAACGGCAGCACGTGACTTGATCATCATGATCTCCAGCTAAATAAATACGAGCCCTGAGTGTAATGCAGTGCTGGCTGATGAATAATCCGCCTGAAAGCAAAACATTAATGCTGTGCAGGGACAATCGATGCACGTCAATCGCTGGGAAGGTCTGGACGAGTTTGTCGCCGTTGCCGAGTGCGGGCAGTTCACCGCCGCGGCTGAGCGGCTTGGGGTGTCGTCGTCGCACATCAGCCGCCAGATCGCGCGACTGGAAGAGCGCTTGCAGACACGCTTGCTCTATCGCAGCACCCGAAAAGTCGCTCTGACCGAAGCCGGTCAGACGTTTCTGCATCACTGCCAGCGCTTGCAGGACGGACGCGAAGAAGCGCTGCGTGCGGTCACCGACCTGACCAGCGAGCCGAAGGGGCTGCTACGGATGACCTGCGCCGTGGCGTACGGCGAAAGGTTCATCGCCCCGCTGGTGACACGTTTCATGGAGGAATACCCGCAACTGCGCGTTGACATCGAGCTGACCAACAACACGCTGGACCTGGTGCATGAAGGCCTGGACCTGGCGATCCGTCTGGGCCGCTTGCAGGAATCACGACTGGTGGCTGCACGACTGGCGCCGCGCAAGATGTACCTGTGCGCCTCCCCCGCTTATCTCGAACGGTATGGCCGGCCCCACAGCGTGTCGGAACTGGCACGACACAATTGCCTGATCGGCAGCTCGGACAGCTGGCAGTTGCAGCAAAACGGGCGGGAATTTTCCCAGCGGGTGCAGGGCAACTGGCGCTGCAACAGTGGGCAGGCGGTGCTGGATGCGGCATTGCGCGGGGTCGGGCTGTGTCAGCTGCCGGATTACTACGTGCTGGAGCATCTCAAGCGCGGTGCGCTGGTGTCCTTGCTGGATGCCCATCAGCCGCCGAACACCGCCGTCTGGGCGCTGTACCCGCAGCAGCGGCATCTGTCGCCCAAGGTGAGAAAGCTGGTGGATTATCTGAAGGCGGGCTTGGCGTTGCGGGAGGAATACAGCGTTTAGGCCGATCAGCCGTTGAATTCGACCCGTCGCTGGCGCAGCCACTCGAGGTCTTCCGGGCGGGTGACCTTGATGTTGTCGGCGCGCCCTTCAATCAGACGCGGCGATTGCCCGGCCCATTCGATCGCCGAGGCTTCATCGGTGATCGCCACATTCGACACCAGGCTGTCCGCCAGCGCCTGGTGCAGCGCACCCAGACGAAACATCTGCGGCGTATAGGCCTGCCAGATCAGGCTGCGATCCACGGTTTCGGTGACGCGGCCATTGGCATCGGCGCGCTTGAGGGTGTCTTTTGCCGGCACCGCCAACAGGCCGCCGACCGGATCATGCGCCAGCTCGCCCAGCAGATTATCGAGGTCCGAACGCGCCAGATTCGGGCGCGCGGCGTCATGCACCAGCACCCAATCGTTGTCATCGGCGCCGTTGGCGTGCAGGTGCAGCAGCGCATTGAGCACCGAGTCCGCACGCTCCTTGCCGCCTGCGACCTGCTGGATGCGGGAATCCAGCGCGCAAGGCAACGTCGGCCAATAAGGGTCATCCACAGCCAGACTGACCACCAGGCCCTTGAGCCGGGGGTGATCGAGAAAGCAAAGCAGGCTGTGTTCAAGAATCGTGAGGCCGCCCAGTTGCAGGTATTGCTTGGGACGGTCTGCCGCCATGCGCGCGCCAACGCCCGCTGCGGGAATCACTGCCCAGAAGGCAGGAAGGGATTGAGTCATTACACCAACGTCACTGTGCCAACTGATAAAGGGTTTCGCCGTCCTTGACCATGCCCAATTCATGACGGGCACGCTCTTCAACGGTTTCGAGGCCTTTTTTCAGCTCCAGCACTTCCGCGTCGAGGACTCGGTTGCGCTCCAGCAGAGCATCGTTTTCGGCATGTTGATCGGCGATTTGCTGAGTCAGACTGGCCACCTGCGCGAGACTGCCATTACCTACCCATAGGCGATACTGCAAGCCAGCGAGCATCAAAAGCAGAACGAGGAACAACCAGTTAGGACTGCGCATTGTGAATATCTGTTACCCGGCGAATAAAGACAGCAAAACCGACCATTTCAAATGCCCATAAGCCCGGTGGTCACCGGGCTCATGGATCAGGACGACAAGAGAGGTCACGCTTCAGTGACTTCTCCTACAACGCCTGCTGCCTTTTTACCATCTTTGCGATCAGCCGCGAAACTCGCCGCGACCACGGTACACCGCTTTGGCGCCCAGTTGCTCTTCGATACGCAGCAGCTGGTTGTACTTGGCGATACGGTCGGAACGGCTCAACGAACCGGTCTTGATCTGGCCAGCCGCAGTGCCCACGGCCAGGTCGGCAATGGTGGAGTCTTCGGTTTCGCCGGAACGGTGCGAGATCACGGCGGTGTAACCCGCGGCCTTGGCCATCTGGATAGCTTCCAGCGTTTCGGTCAGCGTACCGATCTGGTTGAACTTGATCAGGATCGAGTTACCGATCTTCTTGTCGATGCCTTCTTTCAGGATCTTGGTGTTGGTCACGAACAGGTCGTCGCCCACCAGCTGGATCTTGTCGCCGATCTTGTCGGTGAGGACTTTCCAGCCATCCCAGTCCGACTCGTCCAGACCGTCTTCGATGGAGATGATCGGGTGCTTGCTGACCAGGTCAGCCAGGTAGTCGGCGAAACCGGCAGAATCGTACTCGCCTTCTTCGCTCAGCACGTATTTGCCGTTCTTGTAGAACTCGCTCGCGGCGCAGTCCAGCGCCAGGGTCACGTCGGTGCCCAGTTTGTAGCCCGCGTTGGCAACGGCTTCGGCGATGGCGTCCAGCGCGTCGCCGTTGGAGTTCAGGTTCGGCGCGAAGCCACCTTCGTCACCCACGGCAGTGTTCAGGCCACGTGCTTTCAACACCGCTTTGAGGTGGTGGAAAATCTCGGTGCCCCAGCGCAGGCCTTCGGAGAAGGTCTTGGCGCCCACCGGCTGAATCATGAATTCCTGGATGTCGATGTTGTTATCAGCGTGCTCGCCACCGTTGATGATGTTCATCATCGGGACCGGCATCGAGTAAACACCCGGCGTGCCGTTCAGATTGGCGATGTGTGCGTACAGCGGCAGATCCTGGTCCTGAGCGGCGGCCTTGGCAGCGGCCAGGGACACGGCGAGGATCGCGTTGGCGCCCAGGCTGGCTTTGTTCTCGGTGCCGTCCAGCTGAATCATCGCGTGATCCAGGGCTTTCTGGTCAACCGGATCTTTGCCCAGCAGCAGGTCGCGGATCGGGCCATTGATGTTGGCCACTGCTTTCAGAACGCCCTTGCCCATGTAACGGCTCTTGTCGCCATCACGCAGCTCGAGCGCTTCACGCGAGCCGGTGGAAGCACCGGACGGCGCGCAAGCGCTGCCGATGATGCCGTTGTCGAGGAGCACGTCTGCTTCCACGGTGGGATTGCCACGGGAGTCGAGAACTTCACGACCTTTGATGTCGACGATTTTTGCCATTGTTGTTAACACTCCAAGATTGACGAAAACGACGCAGCTGGGAAAACGATTCGGCGTCTCAGGGCTCTAGGACAACGGGCAGGCCCTGAAACGACAATTTTCCCGACCCTTTGGTCGGGAAAACAACGAACGGCACTCTACCGGAGGGCCCGGCGCCGGAGAAGCGGGTTTTACGCCGTTTCGATCGTCGGGAAGCTTTTAACGAGTTCGTCGAGCGCCTTGAGCTGGGCCAGGAACGGCTCCAGCTTGTCCAGGCGCAGGGCGCAGGGACCGTCGCACTTGGCGTTGTCCGGATCCGGGTGGGCTTCCAGAAACAGACCGGCCAGGCCCTGGCTCATGCCGGCCTTGGCCAGATCGGTCACCTGGGCACGACGGCCACCGGCGGAATCGGAGCGACCACCCGGCATCTGCAGGGCGTGGGTCACGTCGAAGAACACCGGGTATTCGAACGATTTCATGATGCCGAAACCGAGCATGTCGACAACCAGGTTGTTGTAGCCGAAGCTCGAACCGCGCTCGCAGAGGATCAACTGATCGTTGCCCGCTTCCACGCACTTGGCCAGGATGTGTTTCATCTCGTGGGGCGCGAGGAACTGGGCTTTCTTGATGTTGATCACGGCGCCGGTCTTGGCCATGGCCACGACCAGATCGGTCTGACGGGACAGGAAAGCCGGCAACTGAATGATGTCGCAGACTTCCGCCACGGCAGCGGCCTGCTCAGGCTCGTGCACGTCGGTGATGATCGGCACGCCGAAGGCTTGCTTGATGTCCTGGAAAATCCGCATGCCTTCTTCAAGGCCCGGGCCGCGATAGGAGGTCACCGAGGAACGGTTGGCCTTGTCGAAGCTGGCCTTGAACACGTACGGAATGCCGAGCTTCTCGGTCACTCGCACGTATTCTTCACAGACCTGCATCGCCATGTCACGCGACTCGAGGACGTTCATGCCGCCGAACAGAACCATAGGCTTGTCGTTGGCGATGTCGATCGAGCCGACGCGGATGATTTTCTGTGCCATGTGATAAATCCCTATCAGCCGTTCTTCTGGTGTTGAGCAAGCGCTGCCTTGACGAAACCACTGAACAACGGGTGGCCATCGCGCGGCGTAGAGGTGAACTCGGGGTGGAACTGGCAGGCCACGAACCAAGGATGGTCAGGGGACTCGACCACTTCAACCAGCGCGCCGTCACCGGAACGACCGGAGATTTTCAGACCGGCCTCGACCAGTTGCGGCAGCAGATTGTTGTTCACTTCATAACGGTGGCGATGGCGCTCGACGATGACGTCGTTGGCGTAGCAATCGTGCACCAGAGAACCCGGTTCCAGCAGGCATTCCTGCGCGCCCAGACGCATGGTGCCGCCCAGGTCCGAGGTTTCGGTACGGGTTTCGACAGCACCGGTGGCGTCTTCCCATTCGGTGATCAGACCAACGACCGGGTGCTGGCTGGCGCGATCAAACTCGGTGGAGTTGGCGTCTTTCCAGCCCAGCACGTTACGTGCGAACTCGATGACTGCCACCTGCATGCCCAGGCAGATGCCCAGGTAAGGCACCTTGTTTTCGCGAGCAAACTGCACGGCCGTGATCTTGCCCTCGACGCCGCGCAGACCGAAGCCGCCCGGGACGAGAATCGCGTCGACGCCTTCGAGCAGGCCGGTGCCCTGATTCTCGATGTCTTCGGAATCGATGTAGCGCAGATTGACCTTGGTACGGTTGCTGATGCCGGCGTGACTCATCGCTTCGATCAGCGACTTGTAGGCGTCCAGCAGCTCCATGTACTTGCCGACCATCGCGATGGTGACTTCGTGTTCCGGGTTGAGCTTGGCGTCGACGACCTTTTCCCACTCGGACAGGTCGGCGCTGCCGCACTGCAGGCCGAAGCGCTCGACGACGAAATCGTCAAGACCCTGGGAATGCAGGATGCCCGGGATCTTGTAGATGGTGTCGGCGTCTTCGAGGGCGATGACCGCGCGCTCTTCAACGTTGGTGAACTGCGCGATTTTGCGGCGCGAAGAAATGTCGATCGGGTGGTCGGAACGGCAGACCAGTACGTCTGGCTGCAGGCCGATCGAACGCAGTTCCTTGACCGAATGCTGAGTCGGTTTAGTCTTGGTTTCGCCCGCGGTGGCGATGTACGGAACCAGTGTCAGGTGCATAAGCATGGCGCGCTTGGCGCCCACTTCGAAACGCAGCTGACGGATCGCCTCGAGGAACGGTTGCGACTCGATGTCGCCCACGGTGCCGCCGATTTCGACCATGGCGACGTCGGCATCGCCGGCGCCCTTGATGATGCGACGCTTGATTTCGTCGGTGATGTGCGGAATCACCTGAATGGTCGCGCCCAGATAATCACCACGGCGCTCTTTGCGCAGGACGTGTTCGTACACACGGCCGGTGGTGAAGTTGTTGTTCTGGGTCATGGTGGTGCGAATGAAACGCTCGTAGTGACCCAGGTCCAGGTCAGTCTCGGCGCCGTCGTGGGTGACGAACACCTCACCGTGCTGGAACGGGCTCATGGTGCCGGGATCGACGTTGATGTAGGGGTCCAGCTTGAGCATGGTGACCTTAAGTCCCCTCGCCTCCAGGATGGCCGCCAATGAAGCCGAGGCGATGCCTTTCCCCAATGAAGAAACAACACCGCCCGTGACGAAGATGTAGCGCGTCATGAAAAACCCTAGAAGTCTGCGTTAAAGCGGTCAGAGCCGCCGGGGAAAGCGAAGGAAGGCCGAAGCCCCCGACAACCTGCGTGTTTCACTGTGGATCTTCGAATCTGTCGCGCCCAAGTCAGCGACCGGCCTTGAAAAGGTCTGTCCGTGGTTTGCCACATTTTTGAGAATCGTCCAGTAAAAACTGGCTGGTAATCGGCAACTTGCGTCGTTCCGGAAGGATCGACATAAGCTGTATCAAGAAGGGAGCGTAGTCTACCGGAAAGGCCCTTTCAGCTCAAACTTTGGTCATTCGTCGGTGGCAACCAGTGCAATCGCCAGTCGCCACGGGGGCTGGCGTCCAGTCCCGGAAGGTTTGCCACGGCCAATAATTGCTCGCCGCGGTACAACAGCGGCAATCGGCCGCGCAGAAAAACCGGCACGCCCTTCTCGTTGAGCAGCCTTTTCAGGTCGCGTCGGCCTCGGTCCGGCACATCGAAGGTTTCGCCGCCCTGGCGGTAGTGCACATGCAAGCCACCCGCAGGCGCAGCGCCGAGGATCTGCAGCATGCCGTTGCCCGGCAGCGCGAGAGGTTGCGACGCCATGGACCAGTGCTGCGAGCCGGCGACGTTTTTCAGCCAGATCCCCGACAGCCACCAGATACGCCCTTCGGCTCGGTGCATCTGACCATCGGCCAGTCGCCAGATGGGGCGACCGTCCGGCCCGGCGTCGCGCAACGAATCCCAGCCCACCCAGTGATCGGTGTCCGGCAATCGAGTGAGCGGCGCCAGCCAGTGGCGCAGTGCGTTGCGTTGTCGGGCGGGTGACAGCGCTTCGAGCGGCGCCAGTTCAAGGGAGGGCATGTCGAGCCACGGCCAGGGGCATGGCGTGTCAGCGAGTGCGAGGTCCTGCACCGCCAGCTCGTCCAGCAACTGCTGGGCTTCGGCCAGATGCGCGGCGCTGCGGGCCATGCTTGCGATCGCTTGCGGCCAGCGCGTTGCCACCAGCGGCAGTACATGACTGCGCAGGTAGTTGCGCGAGAAGCGGCTGTCTTTGTTGCTCGGGTCCTCGATCCAGCTCAACCCCTGTTCCCGGGCATAAGCCTCGAGGGTAGCGCGAGATTCATCCAGCAGCGGCCGAAATAACTGTCCTGCGCCCAGGGGACGCTGCGCCGGCATCGCGGCCAGCCCGCGCACCCCGGCGCCACGCAGCAGACGGAACAGCAGTGTCTCGGCCTGATCGTCACGGTGCTGGGCGGTAAGCAGCACCTCGCCGGGCCCGAGGGTTGAGTTGAACGCGGCGTAACGAGCGTCACGCGCGGCTTGTTCGAGGCTCGCGCCGGGGCGCACCTGGACGTGGATGACCTCCATCGGCACCCCCAGAATCTGACACATCTGCCGGCAATGCACCGGCCACGAAGCAGCCACCGCCTGAAGGCCATGGTTGACGTGAACAGCGGTCAGCGGAGGAAGCGCGTGAACCCTGGCAAGTTCCGCCAGCAGGTGAAGCAGGACAGTGGAATCGAGCCCACCAGAGAATGCGACGCGCCAGGCGGCTGCAGCGCGC
This sequence comes from Pseudomonas sp. PS02290, assembly GCF_029960075.1. Taxonomy (NCBI): domain Bacteria; kingdom Pseudomonadati; phylum Pseudomonadota; class Gammaproteobacteria; order Pseudomonadales; family Pseudomonadaceae; genus Pseudomonas; species Pseudomonas sp. PS02290. The sequence goes on along the minus strand of NZ_JASCOY010000019.1, from coordinate 62,540 downwards.
CAGGGTTCGAGGCGCGACAGCAGACGTCTGGAGAGTGCGAGTGTGATGCTGTCCGGTTTGCTCATGCTGGTTAACCCTGCTTAAAGCTCGCCGGACCGGTGAGCGTCACCGGGTTCGGTGACACTCTTCGTGCAGAACGGTCCGGTTAAAGGCCATAGCTCATCAGACGGTCGTAACGGCGGGCCAGCAGCGCATCGTTATCGAACTTCTGGAGCATGCTCAGTTGGCTGCCCAATTCTTCGCGGATCAATGCAGCGGCAGCGGCCGGATCACGGTGCGCGCCACCCAGAGGCTCGCTGATCACCTTGTCAACGATGCCCAAGCCCTTCAAACGCTCGGCAGTAATGCCCATCGCTTCGGCCGCATCCGGCGCCTTTTCGGCGGTTTTCCACAGGATGGAAGCACAGCCTTCCGGCGAGATCACCGCGTAAGTCGAGTACTGCAGCATGTTCAGTTGATCGCACACGCCAATGGCCAGTGCGCCGCCCGAACCGCCTTCGCCTATCACGGTGGCAATGATCGGGGTCTTCAGGCGCGCCATGACCCGCAGGTTCCAGGCGATGGCTTCGCTCTGGTTACGCTCTTCGGCGTCGATGCCAGGATAAGCGCCCGGCGTGTCGATGAAGGTCAGGATCGGCATTTTGAAGCGCTCGGCCATTTCCATCAGGCGGCAGGCCTTGCGGTAGCCTTCAGGACGCGGCATGCCGAAGTTGCGGCGAACCTTCTCGCGCACTTCGCGGCCTTTCTGATGACCGATCACCATCACCGGCTGCTCGTTCAGACGGGCAATGCCGCCGACGATAGCGGCGTCGTCGGAGAAGTGGCGATCGCCATGCAGCTCGTCGAACTCGGTGAAGATGTGTTGAATGTAGTCCAGCGTGTACGGACGACGCGGATGACGCGCCATGCGCGCGATCTGCCAACTGGTCAGGTTGCCGAAAATGCTTTCGGTGAGCGTATTGCTCTTCTCTTGCAGTCGAGAGATTTCGTCGCCGATGTTCAGCGAGTTGTCATTGCCTACCAGACGCAGCTCTTCAATCTTGGCTTGCAGGTCAGCAATCGGCTGTTCGAAATCCAGAAAATTCGGGTTCATAGGCATCCGTCTTGGGTCGACGGCCAAGAGGCCGGCCGGTTGATCCGATAAGCGCCCTACCTTAATGGAGCGGGCGCCTTTCGGTCGAGTTTAAAGTGTCGAGTCACAAATGTTGAGCTGATCGGTGTCAGCGATACTGCAGGAAGACGTTCTCTCGTCCGAACTGGTCACGCAGCGCCTGAATCAGGCTGTCCGCGGGATCGATCCGCCACGCTTCGCCGAACTGCAGCAGTGCCTTGGCTTCCTGCCCGGTGTAGTCGAGGGTGATCGGGCACGCGCCGCGGTGCTTCTTGCACAGCTCGCCCAGCCAGCGCAGCCGGTCGCCCTTGAGCGCTTCGGCACGCACGTTCAGGCGCAGACTCTCTGCCAGCCCGGTGCGCGCTTCTTCCAGGCTCATCACCCGTTTGGCCCGCAACCGCAGGCCGCCGGAGAAATCGTCGGTGCTGACCTCCCCTTCCACCACCACCATCGCGTCGGTCTGCAGCAGCGACTGGGCAGCCTGGAACGAATCGGCAAACAGCGACGCTTCGATACGCCCCGAACGGTCGTCCAGGGTGATGAAGCCCATCTTGTCGCCCTTTTTGTTCTTCATCACCCGCAGCGCGATGATCAGGCCGGCGATGGTCTGGGTTTCCCGCGAGGGCTTCAGATCGACGATGCGCTGACGCGCGAACCGGCGTATCTCGCCTTCGTATTCGTCGATCGGGTGCCCGGTCAGGTACAGGCCCAGGGTTTCTTTCTCCCCACGCAGCCGCTCCTTGAGCGTGACTTCTTTGGCGCTGCGATGATTCGCGTACACGTCGGCGTCGGCTTCGACGAACAGGCCGCCGAAGAGATCGGCATGGCCGCTGTCGTGACTGCGCGCGGTCTGCTCGGCCGCCTGAATGGCTTCTTCAAGCGCGGCCAACAGGACGCCGCGGTTACGGTCGATATTGGCTTGATACTGTTTTGGCTCGTCATAGAAGAACGGGCCCAGCCGGTCCAGCGCACCGCTGCGAATCAGGCCGTCGAGGGTGCGCTTGTTGACGCGCTTGAGGTCGATGCGGGCGCAGAAATCGAACAGGTCGGCGAACGGGCCTTCCTGTCGCGCTTCGGTGATGGCTTCCACCGGGCCTTCGCCCACACCCTTGATCGCGCCTAGGCCATAGACGATACGGCCGTCGTCGTTCACGGTGAACTTGAATTCAGAGTTGTTCACGTCCGGCGCATCAAGGCGCAGCTTCATGATCCGCACTTCTTCGATCAATGTCACGACCTTGTCGGTGTTGTGCATATCCGCTGAAAGCACCGCTGCCATGAACGGCGCCGGGTAGTGACGCTTGAGCCAGGCGGTCTGGTACGACACCAGCCCGTAGGCCGCCGAGTGCGACTTGTTGAAGCCGTAACCGGCGAATTTTTCCACCAGGTCGAAAATGTTACCGGCCAGGTCCGGGTCGATATTGTTGGTCTTGCAGCCCTCGATGAAACCGCCGCGCTGCTTGGCCATCTCTTCGGGCTTCTTCTTGCCCATCGCACGACGCAGCATGTCGGCACCGCCGAGGGTGTAGCCGGCCATGACCTGGGCAATCTGCATCACCTGTTCCTGATACAGGATGATGCCGTACGTTGGCGCAAGCACCGGCTTGAGGCCTTCGTACTGGTAATCGACGTGGGGGTACGACAGCTCGGCACGGCCGTGCTTGCGGTTGATGAAGTCGTCAACCATGCCCGACTGCAACGGACCGGGACGGAACAGCGCCACCAGTGCGATCAAGTCTTCCAGGCAGTCGGGCTTGAGCTTTTTGATCAGCTCTTTCATACCGCGGGATTCAAGCTGGAAGACGGCCGTGGTTTCAGCGCGCTGCAGCAGCTCGTAGGTCGGCATGTCATCCAGCGGAATGAACGCGATGTCGAGGGGCTCTTCGTCGACCTTGGCGCGGTCGCGGTTAATCGTCTTCAGCGCCCAGTCGATGATGGTCAGGGTACGCAGTCCGAGGAAGTCGAACTTCACCAGACCGGCTGCCTCGACGTCATCCTTGTCGAACTGGGTGACCAGGCCGCCGCCCTCTTCATCGCAGTAGATCGCCGAGAAGTCAGTCAGCTTGGTCGGCGCGATAACCACACCACCGGCGTGCTTGCCGACGTTACGCACAACGCCTTCGAGCTTGCGCGCCATCTCCCAGATTTCTGCCGCCTCTTCGTCCACCTTGAGGAAGTCGCGCAGAATCTCTTCCTGCTCGTAGGCCTTTTCCAGGGTCATGCCGACTTCGAAGGGGATCATCTTCGACAGACGATCGGCCAATCCGTAGGACTTGCCCTGTACCCGCGCCACGTCACGGACCACGGCCTTCGCGGCCATCGAACCGAAGGTGATGATCTGGCTGACCGCGTTGCGGCCGTATTTCTCGGCCACGTACTCGATGACCCGGTCGCGACCGTCCATGCAGAAGTCGACGTCGAAGTCGGGCATGGAGACCCGCTCGGGGTTGAGGAAACGTTCGAACAGCAGGTCGTATTCCAGCGGGTCGAGGTCGGTGATCTTCTGCACATAGGCCACCAGCGAGCCGGCACCCGACCCCCGGCCCGGACCCACCGGCACGCCGTTATTCTTGGCCCACTGGATGAAGTCCATCACGATCAGGAAGTAACCGGGGAAGCCCATCTGGATGATGATATCCAGTTCGAAATTCAGGCGGTCGACGTAGACCTGTCGCTTGGCCTCGTAGTCCGGCGTGGTCTCCCTCGGCCAGAGCACGGCAAGGCGCTCTTCCAGCCCCTCGAAGGACACCTTGCGGAAATACTCGTCGATGGTCATGCCATCGGGGATCGGGAAGTTGGGCAGAAAGTGCGTGCCCAGCTTGACGTCGATATTGCAACGCTTGGCGATCTCGACGGTGTTGGCGAGGGCGTCCGGCAGATCGCTGAACAGCTCGGCCATCTCCTCCGCGCTCTTCAGGTACTGCTGATCGCTGTAGTTGTGCGAGCGGCGCGGATCGTCCAGCGCCCGGCCTTCGCCGATGCACACGCGGGTTTCGTGGGCTTCGAAATCTTCCTGCTTGATGAAACGCACGTCGTTGCTGGCCACCAGCGGCACGCCATGGCGCTCGGCCAGGGCAACGGCGGCGTGCAGGTGTTCTTCGTCGTTGATGCGGTTGGTGCGCTGGACTTCGATGTAGAAGCGGTCCGGGAAAACCGTCAGCCACTCTTTCAGCAGCTCGTCGGCTTCGGCCGGATTGCCACCGAGCAGGGCCATGCCGATCTCGCCTTCCTTCGCCGCAGACAGGGCAATCAGCCCTTCGCTGGCTTCGGCCACCCACTCCCGCTCGATGACGACCAGGCCATTGCGCTGGCCATGCATGAAGCCACGGGAAATCAGTTCGGTGAGGTTCAGGTAGCCTTTGGGGTTCATCACCAGCAGGCTCAGACGGCTGAGCGGTGCATCGCGATCACGCCCCGCCAGCCAGATGTCGGCGCCGCAGATCGGCTTGATCCCCGCACCCATGGCGGCTTTATAGAACTTCACCAACGAACACATGTTGTGTTGGTCGGTCACCGCCACGGCCGGCATGTTCATGGCCGTGAGCGCCTTGACCAAGGGTTTTACACGGACCAGACCATCAACGAGGGAGTATTCGGTGTGCAGGCGTAGATGAACGAAAGAAGCCGGCATGGTTGATCCTATGGTGCAGAAAAAACGAAGGCCGGATTGTACCGGCCATTCAGAAAAACATCAGCCCGCGATCAACTGAGCGGCAGCGACATGAAGCCGGTGGAGACCATCATGTCCCGCGCGGCCCAGGCCTGACGGACCGGGCCGAAGGAGCGCCGGTGAATAGGCGTCGGGCCCAAACGCGCCAGGGCCTCAAGGTGCACGGCCGTGGGATAACCCTTGTGGCCGCCAATGCCGTAGCCCGGATAGAGCAGCTCCATGCGCGCCATTTCCCGGTCGCGACTGACCTTGGCCAGAATCGACGCGGCGGCAATGGCCGGCACATGGGCGTCACCCTGAATGACAGGCGCGCTGGGCACTGACAGCTGCGGGCAGCGGTTGCCGTCGATCAGCGCCAGTTTCGGCGTGATGATCAAGCCTTCTACCGCGCGCTTCATCGCCAGCATGGTGGCGTGAAGAATATTCAGCTCGTCGATCTCTTCGACTTCAGCCCGCGCGATGTGCCAGCACAGCGCCTTCTCGCAGATTTCGTCGAACAGTCTTTCGCGCTTGGCTTCGGTGAGTTTCTTCGAATCGTTCAGGCCCAGAATCGGGCGCTTGGGGTCAAGAATGACCGCCGCAGTGACCACGGCGCCGCACAGCGGGCCCCGGCCGACTTCGTCGACACCGGCGACCAGATCCTCGACAAGATTGAAGTCCAGACCCATTTGCATTGATTGCCTGCTCATTGTGAAGGCGTTGCGCCAATCAGGTTCAGCACCGCTTCGGCAGCCTGATTGGAAGCATCGCGACGCAAGGTTCGGTGAATCGCATCGAAGCCGGCCGTCTGTGCATCGCCGTTTTCCAGCAACGGCAACAGCGTCTGCGCCAGGGCCTCGGCGGTCGCCGCGTCCTGCAGAAGCTCCGGAACCAGCAAGCGCTGGGCCAGCAAATTCGGCAGCGACACGTACGGGCTTTTCACCATCCGCTTGAGTATCCAGTAGGTCAGTGGTGCCAGACGATAGGCAACCACCATCGGTCGTTTGTACAGCAGCGCTTCGAGGGTCGCGGTCCCGGAAGCGATCAGCACGGCATTGCAGGCTGCCAACGCTACGTGGGACCGGCCGTCGAGCAACGTCAGTGGAAGATCGCGCTCTTGCAGCAGTTGCTCGATCTGCTCACGGCGTTGAGGGCTGGCACAGGGCAGCACGAAACGGATGTCGGGACGCGCGGCGAGAAGGCGTTCGGCCGCGTCGAAAAACAGCGCACCGAGACGCCCGACTTCACCACCGCGACTGCCCGGCATCAACGCGACCACCGGGCCTTCGCCCAGGCCAAGTTCGGCGCGCGCCGCCAGTTGATCCGCCTGCAGTGGAATGGTGTCGGCCAACGGATGCCCGACGAAACGCACAGGCACGCCCTTCTCTTCATAGAAACGGGCTTCGAACGGCAGCAGCGTCAGCATCAGATCGCAGCCTTCACGGATCTTCAGAACACGCTTCTGCCGCCACGCCCATACGGACGGGCTGACGTAATGAACGGTCTTGATCCCGGCCTGACGTAGCTTGAGCTCGATATTGAGGGTGAAATCCGGGGCATCGATGCCGATGAACACGTCGGGCTTTTCGTCGATGAGGGCCTGAATCAGCAACTTGCGACGGGCGAGCAGCTCCTTCAGGCGGCCCAGTACTTCCACGAGGCCCATGACCGACAGGCGCTCCATCGGAAAATACGACGTCATGCCCTGGGCTTCCATGAGCGGTCCGCCGACACCAATAAATTCGGCGTCCGGATGCCGCGCCTTGATTGCACGCATCAAACCGGAGCCGAGAATGTCGCCGGAGGCCTCTCCGGCCACCAGCGCAATACGCAAGCGGGCCATGGTCAGCGGGTGATGCCGCGGGTCGAGGACTGGATGGACTTGAGGAACAGCCCGACTTCAGGGAACTGCGCAGCGGGTTCGCTCAGCTCGACGATCGCCTGCTCCACGGTCAGGCCCTGACGGTAGACGGTCTTGTAGGCGCGGCGCAGCGCATGGATCGCTTCCTCGGAGAAGCCGCGACGGCGCATGCCTTCGAAGTTCATGCTACGGGCTTCGGCCGGGTTGCCGAACACGGTGACGAACGCCGGAACGTCCTTGCCGATGGCCGTGCCCATGCCGGAAAAACTGTGCGCGCCGATATGGCAGTACTGATGCACCAGGGTGAAGCCCGACAGAATGGCCCAGTCATCCACGTGCACATGGCCGGCCAGTGCGGTGTTGTTGACCAGAATGCAGTGATTGCCGATGACGCTGTCATGACCAATGTGCGCGTAGGCCATGATCAGGTTGTGATCACCGAGGGTGGTTTCGGCGCGGTCTTGAATGGTGCCACGGTGGATGGTCACGCCTTCACGGATGACGTTGTGGTCACCGATCACCAGACGTGTCGCTTCACCTTTGTATTTCAGATCAGGCGTGTCCTCACCTACCGAGGAAAACTGGTAGATGTGGTTGTGTTTGCCGATTTTGGTCGGGCCGCGCAGGATCACATGCGGTCCGATCACTGTACCCTCGCCGATTTCCACACCAGGTCCGACGATCGACCACGGGCCGACCTCCACATTGTCGGCCAGCACGGCCGTCGGATCGATGATTGCGCGAGAGTCAATCAAACTCATAGTTTGCGTTCCGCACAGATGATTTCAGCCGAGCAGACCGGCTTGCCATCTACCGATGCCTGGCATTCGAACTTCCAGATCTGACGCTTGCAGCTCAGGAATTTCGCTTCGAGGATCAGCTGATCCCCCGGCAGCACGGGCTGGCGAAAGCGCAGTTTGTCGGAACCGACGAAGTAATACAGGGTGCCGTCGGCAGGCTTCACATCGAGCATCTTGAAGCCCAGGATGCCGGCAGCTTGAGCCATGGCCTCAATGATCAGCACGCCCGGCATGATGGGGTGCTGAGGAAAGTGACCGTTGAAGAAAGGCTCGTTGATGCTGACATTCTTGTAGGCACGAATGCTCTTGGTCTCGACATCCAGCTCCACCACACGGTCCACAAGCAGGAACGGGTAACGGTGCGGCAGATATTCACGGATTTCGTTGATGTCCATCATTTCGAAGGGAAGCCTGTAGTAAAGAGTGGGAGGGCGCGACTAACGCGCGTCACTCCTCTAGCAAATCAAGGAGGCAGTTTATCGGCTGTGCACGCTTGATAAGAAAAAAGTATCAGCCATCAGATGAAGCTTTACCGCCTGAGGTCACTGCCTCGACAATCTTTTCCAGGTGCTGCAGACGTCGCGCCATGTCATCGAGATGACGCATGCGTGCCGCGCTCTTGCGCCACTCCGCCGCCGGCTGCATCGCCGTCCCCGAAGAATACGATCCAGGCTCGGTGATCGACCGGGTGACCATGGTCATGCCGGTGACGAAAACCCCGTCGCAGATCTCGATATGGCCCACCAGCCCGACACCGCCTGCGAGCATGCAATGCTTGCCGATCTTCGCGCTGCCCGAGATGCCGACGCACGCGGCCATGGCCGTGTGGTCGCCGATCTGGACGTTGTGAGCGATCTGAATCTGGTTATCCAGCTTCACGCCATTGCCGATGCGAGTGTCATCCATGGCGCCGCGGTCGATGGCGGTGTTCACGCCAATCTCGACATCGTCACCGATGGTCACACCGCCAATCTGCGCGATCTTCTGCCAGACGCCTTTCTCGTTGGCGAAACCAAAACCTTCACCCCCCAGCACCGCACCGGACTGGATGACCACACGCTGCCCGATACGGACGTCGTGATACAACGTGACGCGCGGGGCAAGCCAGCCGCCCTCGCCAATGACGCTGCGAGCGCCGATGAAGCAATGGGCGCCAATGGTCACACCGGCCGCAATCCGCGCGCCGCTTTCGATGACCGCATAAGCGCCAACGCTGGCCGCCGGGTCGACGAACGCATCCGGCGCTACCAGGGCAGTCGGGTGTACACCGACGGCAGCCTTGGGCTTGGGATCGAACAGATGGGAAATACGGGCGTATGCCAGATACGGATCAGCCACCAGCAATGCGTCAGCGGCATACCCTTCAGCATCCGCCGGCTTGAGCAGCACGGCAGCGGCCTGGGTGGTCGCGAGGAATTTTCGGTACTGAGGATTGGCCAGAAAGCTGACCTGATCAGGACCGGCTTCCTGCAAGGTTGCCAGTCCTGTGATTTGCTTGTCCGCCGGGCCACGCAGGGTGGCGCCGAGGAACTCGGCCAATTGGCCGAGTGTGATGGTCGCGGTCATTAACTTACTTCAGCTGGTTCATGCGCTCGATAACCTGGCGAGTGACGTCGTATTGCGGCTTGACGTCAATCACGGCACCGCGCTCGAACACCAGGTCAAAGCCGCCTTTCTTGATGACTTCTTCTACCGCCTGGTCAAGCTTCGGCTTGAGTTGCTTGAGCATGTCGCGGTCAGCAACAGCCTTGGCTTCGTTCAGCTCTTTGGACTGGAACTGGAAGTCACGGGCCTTCTGCTTGAAGTCCAGCTCCAGACGCTCGCGCTCAGGCTGGGCCATCTTGTCGCCACCGGCAACCAGACGATCCTGAATGCCTTTGGCGCTGCTTTCCAGCGCTTTCAGCTTGGTCAGCTGAGGACCGAATTTCTTCTCTGCATCCACCGCGTACCGTTTGGCTGCGTCGGATTCGAGCAGGGCCATCTGGTAGTTCAGTACTGCGATTTTCATGTCAGCAAATGCCGGGCCTGCGATCAGAACCGTTGCCAGCAATGCCAATTGGGTCAACTTACGCACGATGTAACTCCTACAGAATCCGTTGTCGTTAGCAGTGATCAGGCCCTTAGAAGGTCTGACCGAGAGAGAATTGGAAGACCTGGGTTTCGGTGCTGTCGTCCGGTTTCTTGACCGGCATCGCCAGGGCAAAACTCAACGGACCCAACGCAGTGACCCATGTCACGCCAACACCGACGGAGCTTGCAAGGCCGGACAGATCGGGGCCGTTACATTCAACTTTTTGATTGTCGAGTGTGGTCTTCTGCGAGCCGCAGTTGGTATTGAACGTATTACCCACATCCCAAAAAATCGAGGTGCGCAGCGAGCGCTGGTCCTTGATGAAGGGCAGCGGGAACAGGATCTCGGCGCCACCGGTGATCAGCACGTTGCCGCCGAATGGCAGTGGATCCTGATCCGGGTCGATAGTAGTGCCACGCTTGCCGTTACTAGGCGTACTGCGCGGACCAAGCGTGCTGTCCTTGAAGCCACGCACTGAGTTGAAGCCACCGGCGTAGTAGTTCTCGTAGAACGGCAGACCGGACGTCGAACCATAACCGTCGCCATACCCCAGCTCCGAGTGCAGACGCAGGGTGTAGTTATTGGTGATCGGGTGGAACAACTGGCCGCGATAATCAAGTTTGTAGAAAGACAGGTCGCTGCCCGGAATGGTGGTTTCCAGCGTCAGACTCTGAGAGCTGCCACGGGTCGGCAGGGTGCCTTTGTTCAGCGTCGATTCGGACCAGCCTACCGAGGCCTTGAAGTTGGTGAAACTGTCGCCCTCTTTGTCGATGAAGTCGAAGATCTCGTCAACGGTGTACTTACCGGTGCTAATTTCATCCTTCTGTACCGACAGGCCGTAGTTCAGGCGAGAAGTTTCGCTGATCGGGTAGCCCATGTTGATGCCGGCACCCAAGCTGTCGACCGAGTAGCTTGCCACGTCGACGTCGAGGTCGCTGTAGTCAGTCTTGCGGTAGAACGCGCTGTAGCCGAGGCTCACTCCGTCCGGCGTGAAATACGGATCGACGTAGCTGAAGTTGTAGCGGGTCTGGTATTCACTTTTGGTCAAACCAATGGTGACCTTGTTACCCGTACCCAGGAAGTTGTTCTGGCTGATGGAACCACCAAGGATCAGACCGGCGCTCTGCGCAAAGCCGACACTGGCGGTGATCGAACCGGACGCCTGCTCTTCAACGGCGTAGTTCACGTCAACCTGATCGTCGGTGCCAGGCACCGCAGGGGTTTCAACGTTCACTTCCTTGAAGAAGCCCAGACGGTCAAGACGGGTCTTGGACTGGTCGATCAGGTAAGTGGATGCCCAGCCGCCTTCCATCTGGCGCATTTCGCGACGCAGCACTTCGTCCGCTGTCTTGGTGTTGCCACGGAAGTTGATGCGGTTGACGTAAGCACGCTTGCCCGGATCGACGACGAAAGTGATATCGACGGTGTGGTCTTCATCGTTCGGCGTCGGCACACCGTTGACGTTGGCGAAGGTGTAACCCTCGTTACCCAGACGGCGGGTGATCAGCTCGGAAGTCGTGGTCATCACCTTGCGGGAGAACACCTGGCCCGGCTTGACCAGCAGCAGCGATTTAACCTGATCTTCAGGGACCTTGAGGTCACCGCTCAGCTTGACCGACTTGACGCTGTACTTCTCGCCTTCATGGATGTTGACGGTGATGTACACGCTTTTCTTGTCGGGCGTGATGGATACCTGGGTCGAGGCGATATCCATGTTGATATAGCCGCGGTCGAGGTAGTACGAACGCAGACGTTCCAGGTCGCCGGAGAGCTTCTCACGGGCGTACTTGTCGTCGTTCTTGAAGAAGGAAAGCCAGTTGGTGGTTTTCAGTTCGAACAGATCGACCAGATCGTCTTCAGGGAAGACCGAGTTACCCACCACGTTGATGTGCTGGATGGCGGCAACTGCGCCCTCGTTGATGTTGATCTTCAGGCCCACACGGTTACGCGGCTGCGGCACGACTTCGGTGGCGACTTCTGCAGAATAGCGGCCCTGGGCAACGTACTGACGTTGCAGCTCGTTGCGGACGCCTTCCAGCGTAGCGCGCTGGAAGATTTCGCCTTCGGCCAGACCCGACTGCTTCAGACCCTTCATCAGGTCCTCAGTGGTGATCGCTTTGTTGCCTTCGATCTCGATACTCGAGACCGACGGACGCTCCACAACTGTGATGACCAGGACGTTACCGTCGCGGCCCAGCTGGATGTCCTGGAAAAATCCGGTTTTGAACAGCGCGCGAGTTGCGTCGACAAGACGCCCATCATCGGCCTGTTCACCCACGTTCAACGGCAGCGCGCCAAACACGCTGCCGGCGGAAACCCGCTGCAGACCGTTGACCCGGATATCGGAGATAGTGAAGGACTCGGCGTGAACTTCGGCGATCATCAGTACGGCAAGAACCGCAGTTAGCAGCAGACGTTTCATGAAGTCCTTTCTTATTCCAACTGGCAATAAACAAACTGCCGCAAAATGCGGCAGATTCACAATTCGGCGTAGCTTTTACAGTCGTCCCAGATCGTTGACCAGTGCGAGCAACATCACTCCAACCACCAGACTGATACCGATCTGAACCCCCCAGCCCTGCACCTTCTCCGACAGTGGTCGACCACGCGCCCACTCGATCAGATAAAACAGCAAGTGCCCCCCATCCAGCACTGGTATGGGCAGCAAATTGAGAACGCCCAGGCTTATGCTCAGATAAGCGAGGAAATTCAGGAAGTCACCTACGCCTGACTGGGCCGAAGCGCCCGCCACTTTAGCAATGGTTATCGGTCCGCTCAAGTTTTTTACCGAGAGCTCGCCGAACAACATTTTCTTCAGCGAATCGAGGGTCAGCACGCTCATGGTCCAAGTACGCCGCGCGCCTTCTGCGACGGCGGCTACAGGGCCATAGCTGACCTCGCGCAACATCTCCGGCGGCCAATCCACGCCTTTCACGCCGGCACCGAGATACCCGGTCGCCGCAGCGCCCTCACCACGTGTCACTAGGTCAACGGGCACCTCCAGCTGTGCGCCATCACGCTCAACGCGCACCGAAATCCGCGTATCGGGATGGACACGAACCCAGTCAACGACCTTCTGCCATTCGTCGACAGCCTCGTTATTAAGGGCCAGCAGACGGTCACCGGTTTTGAGACCCGCAGTTTGTGCGGGGCCTTTCGGATCGAGCTCTGCCAGCACCGGCGGTAGCGCCGGACGCCACGGTCTGATACCCAGCGAACGAATCGGGTCTGGCTCGGCTGCGCCCTTGAGCCAGTCGTTGAGCACCAGCGAACGCGGGGTTTCCACGTCGGAACCCTGCTCGCGAACCTTCAACGCGATGCTGCCGCTCTCACCCAGGCGACGCACCAGTTGCAGGTTCACACCCGCCCATCCGGTAACGGCCTCGCCATCAACCGAGACGATTTCCTGACCGGAACTGAGCCCGGCCTTCTCTGCAATACTGCCTGGCTCGACACCGCCTACGACGGGCCGAACCTGCTGGCTGCCCAGCATGGCGAGTACCCAGAAAAATACAATCGCCAGCAAAAAGTTGGCGACCGGGCCGGCAATCACGATGGCGATGCGCTGATAAACCGACTTGCGGTTAAAGGACTGGTCAGCCAGCTCGGGCGGAACGTCGCCCTCCCGTTCGTCGAGCATTTTCACGTAGCCGCCGAGGGGAATCGCCGCCACGACATACTCGGTGCCCTTGCGATCACGCCAGCGCAGCAGCGGCATGCCGAAGCCCACCGAGAAACGCAGGACCTTGACGCCACAGCGACGCGCCACCCAGAAGTGACCGAACTCGTGAAACGTCACCAGCACGCCCAGCGCAACCAGGGTGCCGACAATCATATATAGCGCGCTCATCGCTGCTCTCCGGGTACCGATCTAGCGGTGCGTTGAAGCCCACATTGCATGCAAATCATCAAAAACACGACTGCCTGAACCGACCGCCTAGCGACCATTGCGACCGAGCCACTGCTCGGCCAACGTGCGGGCACGTGCGTCGATCTCGAACACTGTCTCCAGCTCGGACACGGCGACGACAGGCTCAAGGTTCAGAACCTCGTCGATCATACTCGCGATTTCCGGATAGCGAATGCGCTTGTCCAGAAACGCAGCGACCGCGACTTCATTGGCTGCGTTCAGAACCGCAGGCGCACTGTCACCCGCCTCGGCAGCTTGCCGCGCCAGACGCAGGCATGGGAAGCGCACTTCGTCCGGTGCTTCGAAGTCCAGTCGCGCGATGCTGAACAGATCCAGCGGCGCGACGCCCGAGTCGATGCGCTCGGGCCAGGCCAGCGCGTGGGCAATCGGCGTGCGCATGTCGGGATTACCCAACTGCGCCAGCACCGAGCCGTCGACGTAATCGACCATTGAATGGATCACGCTCTGAGGGTGAATCACCACCTCAATCCGCGCAGGCGTCGTGTCGAACAGCCAGCAGGCTTCGATCAGCTCGAGGCCCTTGTTCATCATGCTGGCTGAATCGACGGAAATCTTGCGACCCATGGACCAGTTCGGATGGGCACAGGCCTGATCCGGGGAGACGTGCTCCAGCTCGGCGAGCGGTGTCTGACGGAACGGGCCACCGGATGCGGTCAGCAGAATGCGTCTGACGCCGACCTTCTCGAGACCGCTTTCGTAATCACGGGGCAGGCACTGGAAGATCGCGTTGTGCTCGCTGTCAAGCGGCAGCAGTACCGTGCCACTGCGGCGAACAGCCTGCATGAACAGGGCGCCGGACATGACCAGCGCTTCCTTGTTGGCCAGCAGGACTTTCTTGCCCGCCTCAACAGCGGCAAGGGTCGGGCGCAAACCGGCGGCACCTACGATGGCGGCGAGCACGGTATCCACCAGAGGGTGAGCAGACACTTCGCAGAGCCCGCCCTCCCCCACCAGCACGCGGGTATCGAGACCGGCTGCGCGCAGGTCGTCCTGCAACTGGCGGGCGGCGGCCGTCGTCGGCACCACGGCAAACTGCGGGGTATGGCGAACGCACAACGCCAACAGCTCGGCCAGGCGCGTGTAACCCGTCAGGGCAAACACTTGATAACGCGCCGGATGCCGCGCGATGACGTCGAGCGTGCTCAAACCCACCGAGCCCGTTGCGCCGAGCACGGTAATGAGCTGAGGCGTACTCACATCACGCCCCAGTCTTTGGCGGCCCAGAGCAGCAAGGCGAACACCGGAATGGCGGCAGTCAGGCTGTCGATGCGATCCAGCACACCACCGTGGCCCGGCAGCAGGTTGCTGCTGTCCTTGACCCCGGATTTGCGCTTGAACATGCTCTCGGTGAGATCACCGACGACCGAAATGAGCACGACAATCGCCGCGCACACCAAAGCGAAGATGATTTCGCTCAGCGACCAGCCGCGATAGACGCCCACCGCCGCCGTGATCAGCAGACACGCCGCCAAACCGCCGTAGAGACCTTCCCAACTTTTACCCGGGCTAACTTTCGGGGCCAGCTTGCGCTTGCCGAATGCCTTGCCGGAGAAGTAGGCGCCGATGTCGGCACCCCACACCAGAATCATCACCGACAGGATCAGCCAGTTGCCCAGCGGCATCTGCTTGATCAGCACCAGGCCCTGCCAGGCCGGCAGCAATATCAGCAAACCGATCAGCAGTTTGCAGAGGGCACTGGACCAATGCTCGCTGGACTCGGGATAGGTGAGCACCAGCCAGTTTGCCACCAGCCACCAGATCAGCGCCGCCACCAGCAACCAGGGCGCGAGGTCGGGTAGCAGGTACAACAGAAACAGCAGCGCAGCGACCACCACGGCGTACAGAACGCGGGCCGATTGGGCTTCGAAGCCGGAAAGACGCGCCCATTCCCAGGCGCCGAGTACGACGACCGCGCCGATGAACAACGCGAAGCTGCCGCCTGCCAGCAGAAAGAAGCCGCACAGGGCCAGCGGCGCAAGGATCAGCGCAGTGATGATTCGTTGTTTGAGCATTAAGCGCGGGCTCCAGCTTCTACCTGCTCGCTGGTTTTCCCGAAGCGGCGTTGGCGAGAAGCGAAATCGGCCAGCGCAGTGCGCATGGCATCGTGTTTGAAGTCCGGCCAGAACAGGTCGGAGAAATACAGCTCGGCATAGGCCAGCTGCCACAGCAGGAAATTGCTGATGCGGTGCTCGCCGCCCGTGCGGATACAGAGGTCGGGCAGCGGCAAGTCGCCGGTGGCCAGGCACGTTTGCAGCAGCTCCGGGGTGATGTCCTCCGGGCGCAGATGGCCGGCCTGAACTTCACGGGCCAGCCGCTGCGCAGCCTGAGCGATATCCCACTGACCGCCGTAGTTGGCGGCGATCTGCAGGACGAAGCGGCTGTTCTCAGCCGTACGCTGCTCGGCTTCGCGGATGGCAGCCTGCAGCTCGGGATGAAACCGCGAACGGTCGCCGATGATGCGCAGGCTGATGCCGTTCTCGTTCAGGCGCTTGGTCTCGCGACGCAGCGCCGTGAAAAACAACTCCATCAGCGCGCCGACTTCTTCCGCCGGGCGCTGCCAGTTCTCGCTGGAAAACGCGAACAAGGTCAGCACCTCGACCTTGGCCTCGGCGCAGACTTCAATCACCGCACGAACAGCGTCGACGCCGGCCTTGTGGCCTGCTACACCGGGCAGCAGGCGCTTCTTGGCCCAGCGGTTGTTCCCATCCATGATGATCGCGACATGACGCGGCACCGATGCCGGCGCAGCCAGCTTTGTCTTATCCATGAAAGCTTCCCGGCCCTTATACGGCCATCAGGTCCGCTTCTTTGGACTTGGTCGCGGCGTCGATGTCCGCCTCAGCCTTGTCCGTCAGCTTCTGGATGTCGGCAGCGGCGCGGCGCTCTTCGTCTTCGCTGATTTCCTTGTCCTTGACCAGCTTCTTCAGTTCACCCAACGCGTCACGGCGGATGTTACGCACGGCAACGCGGGCGTCTTCGGCGGCGCTGCGAGCCTGCTTGGTGAACCCCTTGCGGGTCTCTTCCGTCAAGGCAGGCATGGAGATCAACAGCATCTCGCCCAGGTTGGTCGGGTTGAGGTTCAGGCCAGCGCTCTGAATCGCTTTGTCGACTGCAGACAGCATGTTGCGCTCGAACGCCACGACCTGCAGCGTACGGGAGTCCTTCACGGTCACGTTGGCGACGCCGCTCAACGGAGTGTCGGAACCGTAGTACGGCACCATCACGCTGCCGAGAATGCTCGGGTGCGCCTTGCCGGTACGGATCTGGCCGAATGCATGGGCCAGGGACTCAAGGGATTTCTTCATCCGCTCTTGAGCGTCTTTCTTGATTTCGTTGATCATTGTTCGCCTTCCTCGATCAAAGTACCTTCCGCGCCGCCATGCACAATGTTCAGCAGGGCGCCGGGCTTGTTCATATTGAAGACACGCAGTGGCATCTTGTGGTCACGACACAGACAGATGGCTGTCAGATCCATCACACCCAGCTTGCGATCCAGCACTTCGTCATAGGTCAGACGATCGAACTTCTCGGCATGCGGGTCCTTGAATGGATCGGCAGTGTACACACCATCGACCTTGGTTGCTTTCAGCACGACATCAGCGTCGATCTCGATCGCGCGCAGACACGCTGCGGAATCCGTGGTGAAGAACGGATTGCCGGTACCGGCCGCGAAGATCACGACTTCCTTGGCATTCAGGTGACGCATGGCCTTGCGCCGGTCGTAGTGATCAGTAACGCCCACCATGGAAATGGCTGACATCACGATGGCCGAGATGTTGGCCCGCTCCAGCGCGTCACGCATGGCGAGCGCATTCATCACGGTGGCCAGCATGCCCATGTGGTCGCCCGTGACCCGATCCATGCCGGCCGCGCTCAGCGCTGCGCCGCGGAACAGGTTACCGCCGCCGATGACCAGACCGACCTGAACACCGATGCCGACCAGCTGACCGACTTCCAGCGCCATGCGATCCAGCACCTTGGGGTCGATGCCGAACTCTTCCGACCCCATCAGGGCCTCGCCGCTGAGCTTGAGTAGAATGCGTTTATAGCGAGCTTGATAGCCACTGCCCTGCTGAGCCATTGCGAATCTCTCCTGCGGCGTTTGAAAAAAATCGTTCGAGTTGCGGGCCGTTTTCGGCCTGCGCTAACTCTAGGTCACTGCTTCAGGGAAATGCAGCCTCGTAGGCCCAGCCCCCTGCAAAAACAAATTCAGTGCAGCAATAACAATTCCGCGTACCGCTTTGACAAAGAGGCTGCGCGCGTTAGCGGGCAGCCTCTTCGGGGCGACAGTTGGAAAACCGTCTTATTGCTTGCTTGCAGCTACTTGAGCAGCGACTTCTTCAGCGAAGTTGTCGACTGGCTTCTCGATGCCTTCGCCTACTTTGAAGTAGGTGAAGGAAACGATTTCAGCGCCGGCTTTCTTGGCCAGTTCACCGACCTTGATTTCCGGGTTCTTGACGAACGCTTGCTCAACCAGGCTCGCTTCAGCCAGGAACTTGCTGATACGACCGCCAACCATCTTCTCGGCGATTTCAGCAGGCTTGCCTTTCAGCTTGTCTTCGTTCAACTGCATGAAGACATTCTTCTCGCGCTCGATCGCTTCTGGCGAAACGTCCGACGGCAGCAGGAACTCAGGGTTGGTCGCTGCTACGTGCATGGCGATGTCTTTCGCCAGCTCTGCATCGCCGCCCTTGAGGACGACAACCACGCCGATCTTGTTGCCGTGCAGGTACGAACCCAGCACGTCGCCTTCGATGCGCGCCAGACGACGGATGTTGACGTTCTCGCCAACCTTGCCGACCAGCACCAGACGATCAGCTTCCATCGCTTCAACCAGAGGCTCAACGGTGGTCAGCTTGTCAGCGAAGGCTTTCTCGACGCTCTTGGCGACGAATGCCTTGAAGTCATCCTGCAGAGCCAGGAAGTCGGTCTGGGAGTTGACTTCGATCAGGACAGCAGCTTTGCCGTCGTCCTTGATGGAGATGGCGCCTTCAGCAGCAACGTTGCCTGCTTTCTTGGCGGCCTTGATTGCGCCCGAAGCACGCATATCGTCGATGGCTTTTTCGATGTCGCCGCCAGCCTTGGTCAAGGCCTTTTTGCAATCCATCATGCCTTCGCCGGTACGCTCGCGCAGTTCTTTGACCAACGCTGCAGTAATCTCTGCCATTTCAAAATCCTCTTGGATAGGTCTTCAACCATTCCACCCGCAAGACGGGCGTTCAAATTCTTGAAAATCCATGGTGACTGCTGCACATGACAATAAGATCGATGGCAACGTCAGATGGTTTTCGAGGTGGCAAAAAGGGGGCCAAGCCCCCTTTTTGCGTACTGAGTCAACGCCAGGCGTTTGTTACTCAGCCTTCAACAGTTGCCGCTGGAGCTTCTTCAGCGTAAACGTCGGTGCCGCCAGCATTGTTGTTGCGACCACGGATCACAGCGTCAGCCATCGAACCCATGTACAACTGGATGGCGCGGATTGCGTCGTCGTTGCCCGGAATGATGTAGTCAACGCCTTCAGGGCTGCTGTTGGTGTCGACAACGCCGATGACCGGGATACCCAGCTTGTTGGCTTCGGTGATCGCGATGCGCTCGTGATCAACGTCGATAACGAACAGAGCGTCTGGCAGACCGCCCATGTCCTTGATACCACCCAGGCTACGATCCAGCTTTTCCAGATCGCGAGTACGCATCAGCGCCTCTTTCTTGGTCAGCTTGGTGAAAGTGCCGTCTTCTGCCTGGATTTCAAGATCACGCAGACGCTTGATGGAAGCGCGGATGGTCTTGAAGTTGGTCAGCATGCCGCCCAACCAGCGGTGATCGACGTACGGCGAACCGCAACGTGCTGCTTCTTCAGCGACGATCTTGCCAGCGGAACGCTTGGTGCCGACGAACAGGATCTTGTTTTTGCCCTGAGCCAGGCGCTCAACGAAAGTCAGAGCTTCGTTGAACATAGGCAGGGTTTTTTCAAGGTTGATGATGTGGATCTTGTTGCGCGCGCCGAAAATGTATTTACCCATTTTCGGGTTCCAGTAACGGGTCTGGTGACCGAAGTGCACACCGGCCTTCAGCATATCGCGCATGTTGACTTGGGACATGATAGTTCCTTGATAAGTCGGGTTAGGCCTCCACGTATCCCAATGACCAACCAGCGGCTTGAGCCGAAGGCACCCAGGTCATCGTGTCGACACGTGTGTGGGTTAGAGCTTTCGGGGCAGACCCCGTAAAGCGGCGCATTTTATATCACAAAAGACTGGATAACGGAACTCGAAATAAGAGCCTGTTTTTCCGACGCTTTTGTCCTCCTCGCGTTAACGGTCAGGCACCCTGTCCTCCGCGATCGGGGACGGGATGATAACCCGCCTGACGACGGTCTGGTAGAATCGCGTTTTTTCCGTATCAAGCCGTGGCCCCGCCGCGCCGAGAGAGCCTGTTTAATGACCGTGACACTGAAAACCCCCGAAGACATCGAGAAGATGCGCATTGCCGGCCGCCTGGCTGCGGACGTGCTGGAAATGATCGGCGACTATGTAAAGCCTGGCGTGACCACCGAAGAACTGGACCGCATCTGCCACGACTACATCGTCAACGAGCAGAAGGCCATTCCGGCGCCGCTGAATTACAAGGGTTTCCCGAAATCCATCTGCACCTCGATCAACCACGTGGTTTGCCACGGCATTCCGAACGAGAAGCCGCTGAAGAATGGTGACGTGCTGAACATCGACGTGACCGTCATCAAGGACGGCTACCACGGCGACACCAGCAAGATGTTCCACGTAGGCCAGGTGCCTGAATGGGCCGAGCGTCTGTCCCGCGTCACCCAGGAGTGCCTTTATAAAGGCATCGAAGTGGTCAAGCCCGGCGCGCATTTGGGCGATATCGGCGAAGTGATCCAGAAGCATGCAGAGAAGAACGGCTTCTCGGTCGTCCGCGAATACTGCGGCCACGGCATCGGCAAGGTCTTCCATGAAGAGCCACAAGTGCTGCACTACGGCAAGGCCGGGGACGGTGTGGAGCTGAAAGAAGGCATGACCTTCACCATCGAGCCGATGATCAACCAGGGCAAGGCCGACACGCGTCTGCTGGGCGACGGCTGGACAGCCATCACCAAGGATCGCAAGCTGTCGGCGCAGTGGGAGCACACCATTCTGGTGACCGCGACCGGTTATGAGATCTTCACCCTGCGCAGCGATGACACCATCGCCCGCACCTCGGTCTGATCACGAAGTCACTTGCGATCAAAGCCGGTACAGCCAGCACGGTCGGTTTAGCACGGTCGGTATAGATAGAAGGAAAGCAGTTCGATGCCGCAGGTGGACCCAGATTTGTTCGATCGCGGCCAGTTTCAGGCCGAGCTGGCACTGAAGGCCAGCCCCATACCCGCCTTCAAGAAAGCCATCCGTCAGGCGCGCGAAGTGCTGGACGGACGCTTCAAGTCCGGCCGGGAAATTCGTCGGCTGATCGAAGACCGTGCCTGGTTTGTCGATAACATCCTGCAGCAGGCCTGGGATCAGTTCGACTGGAGCGAAGACGCCGACATCGCCTTGCTGGCGGTCGGCGGCTACGGTCGCGGCGAACTGCACCCCTACTCCGACATCGATCTGCTGATCCTGCTGGACAGCGCCGATCATGAGGTTTTCCGCGACTCCATCGAGCGTTTTCTGACGTTGCTGTGGGACATCGGCCTGGAAGTCGGTCAGAGCGTGCGCTCGGTGGACGAATGCGCCACCGAAGCCCGCGCCGATCTGACCGTCATCACGAATCTGATGGAAAGCCGCACGATTGCCGGTCCCGAGCGACTGCGTCAGCGCATGCTCGCCGTCACCAGCACCCGCGAAATGTGGCCGAGCAAAGAGTTCTTCCTGGCCAAACGCGCCGAGCAGAAGAACCGCCATCACAAGTATTTCGACACCGAATACAACCTCGAACCCAACGTCAAAGGCTCGCCCGGCGGCCTGCGGGATATCCAGACCATTCTCTGGGTTGCCCGTCGCCAGTACGGCACGCTGAATCTGCACGCACTGGCCGACGAGGGTTTTCTGCTGGAGAGCGAAAACGCGCTGCTGGCGTCCTCCCAGGAATTTCTCTGGAAGGTCCGTTACGCGCTGCACATGCTCGCCGGTCGTTCCGAAGACCGTCTGCTGTTTGATTACCAGACCAGTATCGCGCGCCTGCTGGGCTACGAAGACAGCGACGCCAAGCTGGCCATTGAACGTTTCATGCAGAAGTACTACCGGGTGGTCATGAGCATCGCGCAGCTCAGCGACCTGATCATTCAGCACTTCGAAGAAGTCATCCTGGCGGACGACGAAGGCACGGTCACCGAGACCATCAACTCGCGCTTCCAGCTGCATGACGGTTACATCGAAGCGACCCATCCGAACGTCTTCAAGCGCACGCCGTTCGCGATGATCGAGATCTTCGTGCTGATGGCGCAGCGCCCGGAAATAAAAGGCGTGCGGGCCGACACCATCCGGCTGCTGCGGGAACACCGCTACCTGATCAACGACGATTTCCGCAACGATATCCGCAACACCAGCCTGTTCATCGAGCTGTTCAAATGCGAGATAGGCATCCATCGCAACCTGCGGCGGATGAACCGTTACGGCATTCTCGGCCTGTACCTGCCGGAGTTCGGCCATATCGTCGGGCAGATGCAGCACGACCTGTTCCACATCTACACGGTCGATGCCCACACGCTGAACCTGATCAAGCACCTGCGTAAGCTGCAATACACGCAGGTGTCAGAGAAATTCCCGCTGGCCAGCAAGCTCATGGCCAAACTGCCCAAGCCGGAGCTTATTTACCTGGCCGGGCTTTACCACGACATCGGCAAGGGCCGCGGCGGCGATCACTCGGAACTGGGCGCGGTGGATGCCGAAGCGTTTGGCATTCGTCATCACCTGCCCAATTGGGACACCCAGCTGATTGTCTGGCTGGTGCAGAACCATCTGGTGATGTCGACCACCGCCCAGCGCAAGGACTTGTCCGACCCGCAGGTGATTCACGACTTCGCCCAGTTCGTCGGCGATGAAGTGCACCTGGACTACCTCTATGTGCTGACCATCGCCGACATCAACGCGACCAATCCGACGCTGTGGAACTCGTGGCGGGCCAGCCTGCTGCGCCAGCTGTACACCGAGACCAAGCGCGCGCTCAAACGTGGGCTGGAGAACCCGGTCGACCGCGAGGAGCAGATCCGTCGCACGCAAAGCGCCGCCCTGGATATTCTGGTGCGCAGCGGCACTGATCCCGACGACGTCGAGCAACTGTGGTCGCAACTGGGTGATGACTATTTCCTGCGTCACACCGCCGGCGACGTGGCCTGGCACAGCGACGCGATTTTGCAGCAGCCAGCCGATGGCGGCCCGTTGGTGCTGATCAAGGAAACCACCCAGCGCGAGTTCGAAGGCGGCACGCAGATCTTCATCTATGCGCCCGACCAGCACGACTTCTTCGCCGTGACCGTGGCGGCCATGGACCAGCTGAACCTAAACATTCACGACGCCCGGGTCATCACGTCCACCAGCCAGTTCACCCTCGACACCTACATCGTGCTCGACAGCGAAGGCGGTTCGATCGGTGACAATCCGGAGCGCATCAAGGCCATTCGCGAGGGCCTGACCGAGGCGCTGCGCAACCCCGACGATTACCCGACCATCATCAAGCGCCGGGTACCGCGTCAGCTCAAGCACTTTGCCTTCGCGCCCGTGGTGACGATTTCCAACGACGCGCAACGGCCGGTCACGGTGCTGGAGCTCAGTGCGCCGGATCGACCTGGACTGCTGGCGCGACTGGGCAAGATCTTCCTGGAGTTCGATCTGTCGTTGCAGAACGCCAAGATCGCCACGTTGGGCGAGCGCGTGGAAGACGTGTTCTTCCTGACCGATGAAAACCACCAGCCGCTGTCCGACCCACAACTGTGTCGACGCCTGCAGGATGAAATCGTCGAGCAGCTCAGCGTGAATCCCGAGCCCGGCAGCGAGTTGCGCATCAGCATTTGAACCCGCCAGGACGGCACGACTTAACGACTTGATTCAACGGCGCCCTGCCACATCGTGAACACGAGTGCGGGCGCACAGCCTTGAGAACGATTCGACATGAATAACGCCCTGCAGCAGCTTCAGCCCTACCCTTTCGAGAAACTTCGCGCGTTGCTCGGTGCCGTTACGCCGAATCCGGACAAACGTCCGATCGCCCTGTCGATCGGCGAACCCAAGCACAAATCGCCGGAGTTCGTCGCCAAGGCGCTGGCCGACAACCTCGATCAGATGGCGGTCTACCCGACCACGGCCGGGCTTCCTGCGTTGCGTGAAGCCATCGCCACATGGTGCGAGCGCCGTTTCAGCGTGCCTGCCGGCTGGCTGGATGCAGCGAAACACGTGCTGCCCGTCAACGGCACCCGTGAGGCGCTGTTCGCCTTTACCCAGACGGTCGTCAACCGCGCTGACAACGGCTTGGTGGTCAGCCCCAACCCGTTCTACCAAATCTATGAAGGCGCGGCGTTTCTGGCCGGCGCCACTCCGCACTATCTGCCGTGCCTGGCCGAGCACGGTTTCAACCCGGATTTCGACGCGGTCAGCGCTGATGTCTGGGACCGCTGCCAGATTCTGTTCCTGTGCTCGCCGGGCAACCCGACCGGTGCGCTGATCCCGGTGGAAACCTTGAAGAAGCTCATCGCCCTGGCCGACAAGCACGATTTCGTGATTGCCGCGGACGAGTGCTACAGCGAGTTGTATTTCGACGAAGCGACCCCGCCGCCCGGCCTGCTCAGCGCCTGCGCCGAACTGGGTCGCCAGGATTTCAAACGCTGCGTGGTCTTTCACAGCCTGTCAAAGCGCTCGAACCTGCCGGGCCTGCGCTCGGGTTTCGTCGCCGGCGATGCCGAGATTCTCAAGGCGTTTCTGCTCTACCGCACCTACCACGGCTGCGCGATGCCGGTGCAGACGCAACTGGCAAGCATCGCGGCCTGGAGCGATGAAGAACACGTGCGCGCCAACCGCACGCTGTACCGGGAAAAGTTTGACGCCGTGCTGGAAATCCTCAGCCCGGTCATGGACGTGCAACACCCGGACGGCGGTTTCTATCTGTGGCCCAGCGTCGGGACTGATGACGCGGCGTTCTGCCGGGATCTGTTCGTCGCCCAGCACGTGACGGTGGTGCCAGGCTCCTACCTGTCCCGCGAGGTCGAAGGCTTCAATCCCGGCGCCGGTCGCGTGCGCATGGCACTGGTTGCACCGCTGGCCGAGTGCATCGAAGCCGCGCAGCGCATCCGGGATTTCGTGACGAGCCGGTGATACCTGGCGCACTGAGGCCAGCCTGCAGCTTCAGTGCGCCAGACCCAGATTGGCTTCGTTCAAATCGAGTTCTGCCAGCACCATGCGCAGCACGTCATCGCCGATCTGGTGATGGCGGTGCAGGTCGTACAGCTTCAGGCGCTGAGCACGCAGGGCGTTAAGGCGCATGCGTTTCTCCAGTTGATCCATCTGGAACGCCAAGGCCTGAGCCTCGGCGGTGTCATTGAAGATATCCAGACGCTGGCGGTATTCGGACATGATCCGCGCCTTCACTTCCATGGCGAGGACCGCTTGCGCGGCGTCGGGCGAATCCGTCGCTGCCGGGATCGCCTCATTCTCCAGTGTCTGAATCGCCGCCTGAGCCGTGCGCTTCCAGGCGTCTCGCACTTCGCGCTTCATGCGCATGTCCGGCTCACTGACCTGCCCACGCAGGAGCACCGGCAAGCCAATGCTCGCCGACACCAGCGACAGCAGAATCACCCCGGCGGCAATGAAAATCAGCAAGTCCCGCTCGGGAAAGTCGACGCCGGCGCTGATCAGCATCGGCACCGACAACGTACCCGCGAGCGTGACAGCACCGCGCACCCCGCCCACGGTCAGCAGCAATGACGACCGGGTCGACAGATCCAGGGTGCCGTCGCCCCTGCCGCGCCAGCGCCGAATCTGGATCATCAGCCGCCAGACGCTTTGCACCCAGATGAAACGCAGCACCGCCAGCACGACGAAGATCGCCAGCACATCCAGGCACCGCCACAACAGGGTCGGCCACAGGGTGGCTTCGTGGTGGGTAACGGCGGTGATGATGTCCGGCAACTGCAAGCCCAGCAGCAGGAAGATCAGGCCGTTGAACGCAAACTCCAAGAGGGTCCACACGCTGCGATTCAGCAATCGGGTGGTGGTCTGGCGGGGCAGCAGATCGACCCAACTTTGCATCATCCCCGCCGCCACCGCCGAGAGAATTCCGGACAGCTCAAGGCGCTCGGCCAGCACGTAAGCGGCGAACGGCAGCAGCAACATGAAGACGACGTGGGTCGCTGGATCATCCCAACCCCGGGTGATCATCCAGCTGCGCAGGCGACCCACCACCCAACTCAGCGCAACGCCCACGGCCAGACCACCGCAGGCGACCAGCACGAAACTCAGGCTGGCATCGGTCAGGGAAAACACCCCGGTGATGGCGGCTGCCAGCGCGAACTTGAAAGTGACCAGGCCGGTCGCGTCATTCATCAATGCTTCGCCCTGGAGCATGCGCATGATCGGCGCGGGCAGCCGGTCCTGGGCGATGGCCGAGACCGCTACGGCGTCCGTCGGCGACAGCACGGCCGCCAGCGCAAACGCGACGGGCAAGGGAATTGAAGGCAGCAGCCAGTGGATGAAGTAACCGGCGCCGATCACCGTAAAAATCACCAGCCCGACCGCGAGGGTCAGAATCGCGCCGCGGTAGCGCCAGAGGTCGCGCTTGGGCATCCGCCAGCCATCGGAAAACAACAGCGGCGGCAGGAACAGAAACAGGAACAGCTCAGGGTCGAGCGCCACGTGCAGGCCCAGGGTCGGCCAGGCCAGCAAGGCGCCCGCAGCGATCTGCACCAGCGGCAACGGCAGCGGAATCAACCGGGCGAGCAATCGCGAGACACCTACCAGCGTCAACAAGATAAGGACGGTATAGGCTGTTTGCATTGCGTGTTTCCCCAAGCGTTGACTCATGACTGACATCGGCAACAGACCCGATGCGTCCGGCAAAGTGCCCCTCTTCGCGGCTGCGATGGTCATGGGGTGTTGATACATCAGCGCTGGCAGGTTGTCGTCGCTCATGACCTATACCTCCCAGCAAGGCAATGGGTAGATCATTCGGGCCAAGCTAGTTGTGGGTACCGCAGAAATGCATTTTTTGAATCATTTGCTGCCACAACGAGAACAAAAAGGACTACTGCGCCCTGCTACCATCGCTATGGTCCGGGAGGGTGGGGATCCATGATTGCTCCAGGCCACAAAATAGCTATCTCAAAGGAAAAGGACTTCACATGAAAAAGCCATTCGTCGCACCGCGATTGGTTGGCG
This sequence comes from Pseudomonas sp. PS02290, assembly GCF_029960075.1. Lineage (NCBI taxonomy): Bacteria > Pseudomonadati > Pseudomonadota > Gammaproteobacteria > Pseudomonadales > Pseudomonadaceae > Pseudomonas > Pseudomonas sp. PS02290. The sequence continues at coordinate 35,765 of NZ_JASCOY010000019.1, read as the reverse complement.
CAAGGTTTGATGACCACACGATTCCTCTTGAATTACTCAAAGACCTAGCCGCCCTTGAAGAGCTTGTGGTGGCGGTTGCCAAGTGGAAATTCGTCGAGCAGCACGGGCGTCTCCGCGCTCCCAAAGGTTTTACAGATCATTTGTCAATCAACCTCTCATCAGTCACCGAAGGAAGCGCTGTTCCGAATATTGTGATCGAATACAACGATCCGACTGCGGGCCTCTTTGCTGCTGCTAACGAGGACTATTTTTATCAAGCGGTGCAGGCAATTGGTAACGCGATCGACGCTGCAGAGCATGGCACGTCGATCACCGAGCATGTTCCAGCCGCTCTCCTTGGCTATTTCGACCGATTCGGAAGGGGCTTGCGGGACGGAGAAACACTTGAGTTCCGCCCTGGTACTGACCGACCTGCCAGGCTTTCGAAGCTGACGCGGCGCAGACTTCTGCTAGCATCTCAAAATCAGGTTCTCACGGACGAGGTCACCGTCCGCGGTGTAGTCCCTGAAATTGACCAAGCAAAAATGAGCTTTGAGCTGGTTCTAGCGGATGGGAAGAAAATTACCGCAAAGATGGATGCGATCCACCTCGACACCATACTCGAGGCCACCCGGGGTTTTCGTGAAGGCGTCAAGATTTCGGTTTCCGGCGTTGGCCGGTTCGACCGATTTGAGAAACTTCACTCCCTTGATCTTATTGAGGACGCCGTGATCATCGAATCGAATGATCCCTTAGCGCGACTGGACGAGCTACGACTTCTACGAGTTGGCTGGCTCGATGGTCGCGGCGTGGTTCCGAGCCCTCAGGAATTCGACTGGGTTGAATCGTTTTTCCGAGATCAGTACCCAGCCACCTTACCAACGCCTTTTATTTATCCCACCGCGGAAGGCGGTTTCCAGTTCGAATGGAGGACAGGAAACCAGGATGTAAGTCTTGAAATCACCCCTCGGGATAAGACTGCTGAATTGCATGGATTAAACATCAAGGACGGAGCAGACACCTTTATGGAGCTAAATCTCGAGGCTAAGAGTGACGTCGATTCGCTTATTGATTTCATTTCCAAGGCCGCGAAGGGTGAAGTGTGATGGATGATCAAACGCAGCTGCTGCGCCAGGTTCACCCCAGCTTTGTGCAAGACGGGAAAATCACCTCGCAGGTTTTTCGTCCGACCCCCAAGGATGACAAAAAGCTTTCTTCCTACGATGGTGACAAAATCACTCCAGAGGCTTCATACGCCCATTTCACCGCCCGGCCAGATTGTCGCTCAGCGGGCGTAGTCTCCATTACGACCGTTGAGTGCCATGCGCTTGACCTGCCTACAGAAGCAGATCCGGATGAATTTCCCGAACACGTGCTGATCGATTTCAGCAACTTCGAGAAAAAGGAAATCGAGAAAAAAGCGAAAATCCTTCGGGCGAATGCAGAATCGCGCGACTGGCTATTCAAGCCCTGAGTCAGGATCGCGTGACTTGCGCCGTATGCCCTGGCCCGCCACTGAGCGGGCTTTATTGTTAAAACCATCTCAAATGGACAAAGCGTCGGCCCCCCGCACTTACCCGACGTGTACGTGGCATAATCCTCCACCGTTTTTTTCAACCGTCCCGAAAGGAGCAGGCCCATGGCCAAGGAAACCCACACGTTGCACCTGTTTGGGATCAAGGCGTGCGACACGATGAAGAAGGCGCGCACCTGGCTCGATGAAAAATCGGTGAATTACGATTTCCACGACTACAAGACCCAAGGCATCGATCGCGACCACCTGACCCGTTGGTGCAATGAGCATGGCTGGCAGACGGTACTCAACCGCGCCGGCACGACCTTTCGCAAACTGGACGAGGCGCAGAAAGCCGACCTCGATCAGGAAAAGGCCATTGAGCTGATGCTCGCTCAGCCCTCGATGATCAAGCGCCCGGTGCTGGATCTTGGCGACAAAACCCTGATTGGCTTCAAACCCGAACTGTACGCTGCGGCTATCGCCTGATTGAGATAGCCCTAAATAACGAGGTATCTGCATGTCCACTTCTCTGTTCAGCCTGGCCTTTGGCGTTGGCACACAAAACCGTCAAGGCACCTGGCTGGAAGTTTTCTACGCCTTGCCGCTGCTCAACCCGTCGGCTGAAATCGTCGCCGCCATCGCGCCGATCCTGGGCTACACCGGTGGCAATCAGGCCATCGCATTCAACACCGATCTGTCCTCGCGTCTGGCCAATGCCCTCAAAGGCATCGACGACGCCCAGGCCGCGCTGCTGACCCGACTGGCCGAGAGCCACAACCCTCTGGTTGCCACGCTGCTGGCCGAAGACACCGCGCTGACCTCCACCCCAGAGGCTTACCTCAAGCTGCATCTGCTCTCCCATCGACTGGTCAAGCCCCACGGCTTGAGCCTGGCCGGCGTGTTCCCGCTGCTGCCGAACGTCGCGTGGACCAGCCAGGGCGCCATCGACCTGGGCGAGCTGGCCGAACGTCAGCTGGAAGCCCGTTTGAAAGGCCACTTTCTGGAGGTCTTCTCGGTGGACAAATTCCCGAAAATGACCGACTACGTCGTCCCGGCAGGTGTGCGTATCGCTGACACCGCGCGCGTGCGCCTGGGCGCCTACATCGGCGAAGGCACCACTGTGATGCACGAAGGTTTCGTCAACTTCAACGGCGGCACCGAAGGCCCGGGCATGATCGAAGGTCGCGTGTCGGCTGGCGTGTTCGTCGGCAAGGGTTCGGACCTGGGCGGCGGTTGCTCGACCATGGGCACGCTGTCGGGCGGCGGCAACATGGTGATCAAGGTCGGCGAAGGCTGCCTGATAGGGGCGAACGCCGGCATCGGCATTCCGTTGGGCGATCGCAACACCGTTGAAGCCGGTCTGTATGTTACCGCCGGCACCAAAGTGGCGCTGCTGGACGACAAAAACGAGCTGGTCAAGGTCGTCAAGGCCCGTGAGCTGGCCGGTCAACCTGACCTGCTGTTCCGTCGCAACTCGCAGACCGGCGCGGTGGAGTGCAAATCCCACAAGTCGGCCATCGAGCTGAACGAAGCGCTGCACGCTCACAACTGATCGATGCTGCGTGCGGGTTCGGTGTCCCTCGGGGCTCCGAATCCGCCTCAACGAGCGTGACTGATATGCCCCTCATTTCTCCCTGGCGCGCTGACTTTCCGGCCATCGACGCCCTGCAACGGCAAGGCCAGACCTACCTGGACAGCGCCGCCACCGCACAGAAACCCCACGCCCTGATCGACGCCACGGTGCATTACTACGCCAACGGCGCAGCGAATGTGCATCGCGCCCAGCACCTGCCGGGCGCCATGGCGACCCAGGCCTTCGAGGACACGCGACGCAAGGCCGGCGAATGGCTGAATGCCGGAGCGTCCGGGCAGATCGTTTTCACCCACGGCGCCACGTCCGCGTTCAACTTGCTCGCTTATGGCCTGGAGCACGTGTTTCAGGCCGGCGACGAGATTGTCATCAGCGCCCTGGAGCATCACGCCAATCTGTTGCCCTGGCAGCAGCTGGCCCTGCGTCGCGACATGAAGCTGGTGGTGTTGCCGATCACCGACGCCGGCGTGATTGATGTGGAAGCCGCCGCCGAGCTGATTACTCCCCGCACCCGTTTGCTGGCGGTCAGCCAGTTGTCCAACGTGCTCGGCACCTGGCAGCCGGTTCGGCAACTGGTCGCGCTGGCCCAGGCCCAGGGCGCGCTGACGGTGATTGATGGCGCCCAGGGTGTCGTCCATGGCCGACACGATGTGCAGGACATCGGCTGCGACTTCTATGTGTTTTCCAGCCACAAGCTCTACGGGCCGGATGGCGTGGGCGTGCTGTTCGGGCGACATGACGCATTGGCGCAGTTGCAGCACTGGCAGTTCGGCGGCGAGATGGTCCTGCAGACCGGTTACCAATCGGCCACATTTCGCCCCGCGCCGCTGGGGTTCGAAGCGGGCACGCCGCCCATCAGCGCGGTGATCGGTCTCGGCGCGACGCTGGATTACCTCAATGGCCTCAATCAGTCCGCCGTCGCCGAATACGAAGCGCGCCTGCATGAGCGGTTGCGCGCCGGGTTGATGCTGCGCGACGGTGTGCAGGTGCTGGGCGACCCCCATGTGGCGCTGGTGAGTTTCGTGGTCGAGGGCGTGCACAACGCCGATCTTGCGCACCTGCTGACCGAGCAAGGCGTTGCCGTTCGCGCCGGCCACCACTGCGCCATCCCGTTGATCAGTGGCTTGGGCCTCTCCGGCGCAATCCGCGTGTCGCTGGGGCTGTACAACGATTCCGGGGACCTGGAGCGATTTTTCACCGCACTGGATCAAGCGCTGGAGTTGTTGCGATGAGCCTGCCGACCGATGCCCGCACCGCGCTGGAAACCTTCAACGGGTCACTGAGCTGGGAGCAACGCGCACGATTGCTGATGCAATGGGGCGACCGCCTGCCACCCATGAGCGACGATGAAAAGACCGACGAGCATTTGGTAGACGGCTGCGAGAGCAAGGTCTGGCTGGTGGGCGACGTGATCGACGGCCACTGGCAGTTCCGCGCCGCCAGTGATGCGCGCTTGATTCGGGGTCTGGTGGCGTTGTTGCTGGCCCGGGTCAACGGCCTGTCGTTGCAAGAACTGCAGCAGGTGGATCTGGTTGATTGGTTCACGCAGCTGGGCTTGAGCCGTCAGCTGTCGGCATCCCGCAGCAACGGGCTGAATGCGGTGCTGCAGAAGATGCGGCAGTTAGCCGGCTGAGATCAGCCTTCAAACGATCGCGCATGAACCGCCGACCCTGTGGGAGTGACCCGGGTGGCGCTCCACCTTGCTCACGAAAGGATCTTTCACCACTGGATATTTAGCGGATGTACCGGCCTCTTCGCGAGCAAGCTCGCTCCCACAATGGGTTCCGAGCAACTGTTTAGAATCTTCGGCGTACACAAAACCTGTGGGAGTGAGCTTGCTCACGAAAGGATCTTTCAACCATTGGATATTTAGTGGATGTACCGGCATCTTCGCGAGCAAGCTCGCTCCCACAGGTCGTTCATTTGCAGGACTATCGGCGGCGGTTCACAAAGAAGGCGTCAGCAAGATTGCTCCCACGCCTCGACCTTCAGGCCGTTGGCTGCGCCTTGACGCGCTCCGACGGCCGTCGCACGCCGGCGACGATTTTGTCCACGGCCTTGGTCGCGGCGACCATCCCGAATGTGGCAGTGACCATCATCACCGCGCCGAAACCACCTGCGCAGTCCAGCTTCACGCCGTCGCCGACGAAGCTTTTCTGCAGGCAGATGCTGCCGTCCGGTTTCGGGTAGCGCAGTTGCTCGGTGGAGAACACGCACGGCACGCTGTAATGGCGGGTGACGGTGCGGGAAAAGCCGTAGTCCCGGCGCAGGGTCGAGCGCACCTTCGACGCCAACGGGTCGTTGAACGTGCGGTTGAGGTCGCAGACCTGAATCAGGGTCGGGTCGATCTGCCCGCCTGCGCCGCCGGTGGTGATGATCTGGATCTTGCGCCGTTTGCACCAGGCGATCAGCGCGGCCTTGGCGTTGACGCTGTCGATGCAGTCGAGCACGCAGTCAATGTCCGGCGTGATGTATTCGGCCATGGTGTCGCGGGTGACGAAGTCGGCGACGGCATGAACGACGCAATCGGGATTGATCTCACGCAGGCGGTCGGCCATGACCTCGACCTTGGCGCGGCCAACGGTGCTGCTCAGGGCGTGCAACTGGCGGTTGCTGTTACTGACGCAGACGTCGTCCAGATCAAACAGGGAAATCTCGCCCACGCCACAGCGCGCCATGGCTTCCGCCGCCCAGGAACCCACGCCGCCGATGCCGACCACCGCCACATGGGCCGCGCGCAGGCGTTCCAGGCCCTCGATGCCGTACAGACGGGCAACGCCAGCGAAACGCGGATCTTCTGTGCTCATGACCAATACCCCAAAAAACCGGCGCGCATTATAGGCCCTGGCGGCGATTCGCAAAGCGCTGAGTGGCAGTCGTTTGGTCTGAAAGTCGCCCCTTTCCCCGCAAGCCACCCACGAACACGCAAAGCCCTACAGGCATGGCCGAACAGAACTTCAACACGTGTCGGTTGCCAAAGTTCTGGCCCGCTGTACCCTGTCACTCCTCCCCGTTCCCCTCTTGGAACCTGAAGCATCTATGTCATCGCGTAAATTTGGACTCAACCTCGTGGTCGTCGTGGCGATTGCTGCGCTGTTTACCGGCTTCTGGGCGCTGATCAACCGCCCCGTCACCGCGCCCAACTGGCCGGAGCAGATCTCCGGCTTTTCCTATTCGCCTTTCCGGCTGGGCCAGAATCCACAAAAAGATCTCTACCCGTCCGACGAAGAAATGCGTCAGGACCTGGAGCTGATGAGCAAGCAGACGGACAACATCCGTATCTACTCGGTGGACGGCACGCTCAAGGACATCCCCAAGCTGGCCGAGGAATTCGGCCTGCGGGTGACCCTCGGTATCTGGATCAGCCCGGACCTGGAGCGCAACGAGCGCGAGATCACCACGGCGATCGAACTGGCGAATACGACACGCAGTGTGGTGCGCGTGGTGGTCGGCAACGAAGCGCTGTACCGCGAAGAGATCAAACCCAAAGACCTGATGGCCGCGCTCGATCGCGTGCGCGCCGCCGTCAAAGTCCCGGTGACCACGTCCGAGCAGTGGCATATCTGGGAGAAGTACCCGGAACTGGCCAAGCACGTTGACCTGATCGCCGCGCACATCCTGCCGTACTGGGAATACATCCCGATGGATAAAGCCGGGCAGTACGTGCTCGACCGCGCCCGCGAACTGAAACGCATGTTCCCGAAAAAACCGCTGCTGCTCTCTGAGGTCGGCTGGCCGAGCAATGGCCACATGCGCGGCGGTGCGGACGCCACCCAGGCGGATCAGGCGGTTTACCTGCGCACGCTGGTCAACAAGCTCAACCGTCAGGGCTTCAACTACTTCGTGATCGAGGCCTTCGATCAGCCGTGGAAAGCCAGCGACGAAGGATCGGTTGGTGCCTATTGGGGCGTGTACAACGCCGCCCGCCAGCAGAAATTCAATTTCGAAGGCCCGGTAGTCGCGATCCCGCAGTGGCGCGTGCTGGCGATCGGCTCGGCAGTGCTGGCGATGCTGGCCCTCGCCTTGCTGCTGATTGACGGCTCGGCGCTACGTCAGCGTGGCCGCACATTCCTGACCTTTATCGCCTTCCTGTGCGGTTCGGTTCTGGTCTGGATCGGCTACGACTACAGCCAGCAATACAGCACCTGGTTCAGTCTGCTCGTAGGATTTTTACTGGCGCTGGGCGCGTTCGGCGTGTTCATCGTGCTGCTGACGGAGGCCCACGAACTGGCCGAAGCGGTGTGGACGCACAAGCGTCGTCGCGAATTCCTGCCCGTTGAAGGGGATTCGGCCTACAGACCGAAAGTGTCGATTCATGTGCCCTGCTACAACGAGCCGCCGGAGATGGTCAAACAGACCCTCAACGCACTGGCCGCGCTGGATTACCCGGATTTCGAAGTGTTGCTGATCGACAACAACACCAAGGACCCCGCTGTGTGGGAGCCGGTCAAGGCCCACTGCGAAATGCTCGGCCCGCGCTTCAAGTTTTTCCACGTCGCACCGCTGGCCGGGTTCAAGGGCGGCGCCCTGAACTACCTGATCCCGCACACCGCGCCGGACGCCGAAGTGATCGCCGTCATCGACTCGGATTACTGCGTCGACCGCAACTGGCTCAAGCACATGGTTCCGCACTTCGCCGATCCGAAAATCGCCGTGGTGCAGTCGCCGCAGGACTACCGCGATCAGCACGAAAGTGCGTTCAAGAAGCTCTGCTACTCGGAATACAAAGGCTTCTTCTACATCGGCATGGTCACCCGCAATGACCGCGATGCGATCATTCAGCACGGCACCATGACCATGACCCGTCGATCGGTCCTGGAAGAACTGGGCTGGGCGGACTGGTGCATCTGTGAAGACGCCGAGCTGGGCCTGCGCGTGTTCGAAAAAGGCTATTCGGCCGCGTACGCCCACAACAGCTTCGGCAAGGGCTTGATGCCCGACACCTTCATCGACTTCAAGAAGCAGCGTTTCCGCTGGGCCTATGGCGCGATTCAGATCATCAAGCGTCACGCCGCCAGCCTGCTGCGTGGCAAGGACACCGAGCTGACCCGCGGCCAGCGCTATCACTTCCTCGCCGGCTGGCTGCCATGGGTGGCCGATGGCATGAACATCTTCTTCACGGTCGGCGCGTTGCTCTGGTCGTCGGCGATGATCATCGTGCCCAACCGGGTCGACCCGCCGCTGCTGATTTTCGCGATTCCGCCGCTGGCGCTGTTCTTCTTCAAGGTCGGCAAGATCATCTTTCTGTACCGTCGCGCTGTGGGCGTGAACCTCACGGACGCGTTCTATGCGGCGCTTGCGGGACTGGCGTTGTCCCACACCATCGCCAAAGCGGTGCTGTACGGGTTCTTCACCACCAGCATCCCGTTCTTCCGCACCCCGAAAAACGCCGAAAGCCATGGCTTGCTGGTGGCGATTTCCGAGGCCCGCGAAGAGCTGTTCATCATGCTGATGCTGTGGGGCGCCGCGTTGGGCATCTGTCTGGTGCAGGGTCTGCCGAGCAACGACATGCGCTTCTGGGTCATCATGCTGCTGGTGCAATCGCTGCCGTATCTGGCGGCGCTGATCATGGCGTTTCTGTCTTCACTGCCGAAACCAAAACCGGCAGACGAACCCGCCACCGCCTGAAACAATGGGGCGCTGTACTAAACGGCGGCCTTCGGGTCGCCGTTTTGCTTTAAGCTATTCGCCGGTTTATGCCTTGCCTTCAATCAATATCTCGGACCTTTCATGACAGCCCCAGCCGACCTCTCGCCCACGCTGCAACTCGCCTGCGACCTGATCTGTCGCCCATCCGTCACGCCACTGGACGCCGACTGCCAGGCCGTGATGATGAAACGCCTGAGCGATGCCGGTTTTGCCCTGGAGCCGATGCGCATTCAGGACGTGGACAACTTCTGGGCCACCCACGGCAGTCAGGACGGTCCGGTGTTGTGCTTCGCCGGTCACACCGATGTGGTGCCGACCGGCCCGGTTCAGGCCTGGGAGAATGATCCGTTCAGCGCGCTGATCGACGAAGACGGCATGCTCTGCGGCCGTGGCGCGGCGGACATGAAAGGCAGCCTGGCGTCGATGATTGTCGCCACCGAGCGTTTCGTCGCCGATCACCCGAACCACAAGGGCAAAGTGGCCTACCTGATCACCAGCGATGAAGAAGGCCCGGCGCACCACGGCACCAAAGCGGTGGTCGAGCGTCTGGCGGCGCGCAAGGAACGTCTCGACTGGTGCATCGTTGGCGAACCGTCGAGCACAACGCTGGTAGGCGATGTGGTCAAGAACGGCCGTCGCGGCTCACTGGGCGCAACCCTCACCGTCAAAGGCATTCAGGGCCACGTCGCCTACCCGCATCTGGCGAAAAACCCTATTCATCTGGCAGCGCCTGCGCTGGCTGAGCTGGCCGCCGAGCACTGGGACAACGGCAATGATTTCTTCCCGCCGACCAGCTTCCAGATTTCCAACCTGAATTCCGGCACCGGCGCCACCAACGTGATCCCGGGGGATCTGGTGGCAGTGTTCAATTTCCGTTTTTCCACCGAATCCACCGTCGAAGGCCTCAAGCAACGCGTGGCCGCGATTCTCGACAAGCACGACCTGGACTGGCACGTGGAATGGGCGCTGTCCGGCCTGCCGTTCCTCACCGAACCGGGCGCGCTGCTGGACGCGGTGTCGGCGAGCATTAAACACGTCACCGGCCGCGAGACCCGCGCTTCCACCAGCGGCGGTACGTCGGACGGTCGCTTCATCGCCACCCTCGGCACCCAAGTGGTCGAACTGGGGCCGGTCAATGCGACGATCCATCAGGTCAATGAACGCATCCTCGCCAGCGATCTCGACGTGCTGACCGAGATCTACTACCAGACCCTGGTCAAGTTGCTCGCCTGATGCTGACCTGCCCGATCTGCTCCGCCCCACTCGATTCAGCGGATAACGGCGTTGTGTGCCCGGCCGGGCACCGCTTCGACCGCGCCCGTCAGGGGTATCTGAATCTGCTGCCCGTGCAGCACAAGAACAGCCGCGACCCTGGCGACAATCAGGCCATGGTCGAGGCGCGGCGCGACTTCCTCAACGCCGGGCATTACGCCCCAGTCGCCAAGCGTCTCGCCGAACTGGCTGCCGAGCGTGCCCCCGCGCACTGGCTCGACATCGGGTGCGGCGAGGGCTATTACACCGCCCAGATTGCCCAGGGTCTGCCCGATGCAGACGGCTACGCGCTGGACATCTCCCGCGAAGCGGTGAAGCGCGCCTGCAAGCGTGACCCGAACATCACGTGGTTGATTGCCAGCATGGCGCGCGTGCCACTGCCGGAGGCGAGCATGCAGTTCATCGCCAGCGTGTTCAGCCCGCTGGACTGGGCCGAGGCCAAGCGTCTGCTGTCGCCGGGCGGCGGCTTGATGCGTGTAGGACCGACCAACGATCACCTGATGGAATTGCGCCAGCGCCTGTACGACGAAGTCCGCGATTACAGCGATGACAAGCACCTGGCGCTGGTGCCGGAAGGGATGAGCCTGCAGCACAGTGAAACGTTGCGTTTCACCCTGACACTGGTGGACGGCCAGGCCCGTGCCAATCTGCTGGCCATGACGCCCCACGGCTGGCGCGCCAGTGCCGAACGTCGTGCGAACGTGGTCGAGCAGGCCGAGCCGTTCGAGGTCACGGTGTCCATGCGCTACGATTATTTCGTCCTGAACTGACGGCTCGAAGCACCCGAACAGACTGAATCCGCGAGTGGATTTTCCAGAACAACCAAGAGGCATCCATGCGCCAACCCGATATCGAGATTTACCTGAAAGACGCTGACGTTGACCACAAGGCGATCACTGCCTGGCTGACCGCGGCCATCGGCCCTTGTACCGAATGGACGCAGAAAGGCCAGACCTGGAAATGCCAGGCGGGCGACGTGCCCGTTACCTGGATTCCCAAGGCCGTCGGCAAGTGGAACAGCCTGTGCCTGGACAGCGACAAAACCCCGTGGGAAGACGATATCGCCTGCGCCCGCGCCGCCTTTGCCGCGCTGAACGTTGAAGTGCGTTGCGCGCCGGGGACGTGGGTCGAGGAAGAGAGTGACGCCGAAGCCGATCAGTGGATTCGCATCAGCGTTGATGGCGAAGAAGAAATCACCTGGCACACGTCCTGAGACGTCATCCTGTCGGGTACCCGCGCCGCTTTGCCCATCCCCACCAGATGCGGCAAACTGGCGGCCTCGCGGGCGTCGCCCCTCTCAGCAGAATTCTATGACCCGTTCCCCGTTTCGCCGTCTTGTATTCGGCACCGTGCGCCGCCTGCTTTACCTGTGGGTGCGCTCGGAGACGATCAACCAGTCGTCCTTCACCCTCAATCTCGACCGCAGCCGCCCGGTTTTCTATGCGCTGCAAAACCCTTCGATGAGCGATCTCGCGGTCCTCGACACCGAATGCCGCAAGGCCGGTCTGCCGCGCCCGGTGCTGTCGGTGGCCGTTGGCAACCTGACCGAGCCGGCCGCGTTTTTCTACCTGACGCCAGAGCCTGACTGGCTGGGGCGCCACGACAAACGCGGCGCACCACCGACCCTTGAACGTCTGGTCAGCGCGGTCACGCAAAACGCTACCGAAGACGCGCAAATCATTCCGGTCAGCGTGTTCTGGGGCCAGTCCCCGGACAAGGAAGACAGCCCGTGGAAACTGCTGTTTGCCGACAGCTGGGCGGTGACCGGGCGTCTGCGTCGTCTGGTGACCATTCTGATCCTGGGCCGCAAGACCCGCGTGCAGTTTTCGGCGCCGGTTCATCTGCGCGAGCTGGTCGATCAGAACAAGGGTTACGAGCGCACGGTGCGCATGGCTCAACGCCTGCTGCGTGTGCATTTCCGCAACCTGAAAACGTCGGTGATCGGCCCGGACCTTTCGCACCGTCGCCATCTGGTCAAAGGGCTGGTGGCGGATCCGCTGGTCAGGCAGGCCATTCTCGACGAGGCCGCACGGGAGAAAATCACCGAAGCCAAGGCCCGGGGAAAAGCCCTGCATTACGGCAACGAGATCGCCTCGGACTACACCTACACCGCCATCCGTTTCCTGGAAGTGGTGCTGAGCTGGTTCTGGAACAAGATTTACGACGGCATCAAGGTCAGTCACCTGGAGGGCGTGCAGAACGTTGCCCAGGGCAACGAGATCATTTATGTGCCGTGCCACCGCAGCCACATCGACTACCTGCTGCTGTCGTACCTGTTGTTTCGCAACGGCCTGACCCCGCCGCACATTGCCGCGGGCATCAACCTCAACATGCCGGTCATCGGCGGCCTGTTGCGGCGCGGCGGCGCGTTTTTCATGCGCCGTACGTTCAAGGGCAATCCGCTGTACACCGCGGTGTTCAACGAATACCTGCACACGCTGTTCACCAAGGGCTTCCCGGTCGAGTACTTCGTCGAAGGCGGACGCTCGCGGACCGGGCGCATGCTGCAGCCGAAGACCGGAATGCTGGCGATCACCTTGCGCAGCTTCCTGCGCAATTCGCGCATGCCCATCGTGTTCGTGCCGGTCTACATCGGTTACGAACGGGTGCTGGAAGGCCGGACCTATCTGGGGGAGCTGCGCGGTGCGGCGAAGAAGAAAGAGTCAATCTTCGACATCTTCAAAGTCATCGGCGCGCTGAAGCAGCGCTTCGGCCAGGTCTCGGTCAACTTCGGTGAGCCGATCAAGCTCACCGAGTTTCTCGACCACGAGCAGCCGGACTGGCGCACTCAGGAACTGGGCCCAGTGTTCAAACCGGAATGGCTCCACGAGACTACCCACCGTCTGGGCGAACGCGTGGCCCGCCACCTGAACGAAGCCGCAGCGATCAATCCGGTGAATCTGGTGGCGCTGGCGTTGCTGTCGACGGCGAAACACGCGCTGGACGATCAAGCACTGGCGCGGGTCCTCGATCTGTACCTGACGCTGTTGCGCACTGTGCCCTACTCGCCCCACACGACGCTGCCGGACGGCGATGGCCGGGCGCTGATCGAGCACGTCAAAGGCATGAATCTGCTCTCGGAACTCAGCGATGCGCTGGGCAAGATTCTGTACCTGGACGAGCAAAATGCCGTCCTGATGACTTACTACCGCAACAACGTGCTGCACATTTTCGCGCTGCCCTCGTTGCTGGCGTGCTTCTTCCAGAGCTCGTCGCGCATGAGCCGCGAGCAGATTCTGCGGTACACCCGGGCGCTGTATCCGTACCTGCAATCGGAGCTGTTCATCCGCTGGTCGCTGGACGATCTGGATGAGGTCATCGATCAGTGGCTGGCGGCGTTTGTCGAACAGGGTCTGCTGCGCTTTGAGAACGGCGTTTACCTGCGCCCGGCGCCGAGCTCGCGGGCTTTCGTGCTGCTGACGGTGTTGTCGCGGGCGATTGCCCAGACCCTGCAGCGTTTCTACATGGCGATTTCCCTGCTGCTCAACAGCGGTCAGCACACCCTCAGCGCCGAAGGGCTTGAGGAGCTGTGCACGACGATGGCCCAGCGGTTGTCGATCCTGCACGGCCTGAATGCGCCGGAGTTTTTCGACAAGAGCCTGTTCCGGCATTTCATTCAGACGCTGCTGGATCAGGGTGTCCTGCGCACCGACGCCGCCGGCAAACTGAGCTATCACGATATGTTGGGGGATCTGGCGGAAGGCGCCGCCAAGCGCGTATTGCCAGCGGAAATCAGGCTGTCGATTCGCCAGGTGGCGTTGCACCGCAGTGATGAAGTCGTCGGGGCTGCGCCGATCGCCTAAGCGACGAAGCACGCCCTACCTAACGTTTCACCTGACAAGGACAATCACATGAAACATATCCTGCTCACCCTCATGACCACCGTGCTGGCCGCTTGCGCCCATGCGCCGGACAACCTGCCGGGCTCGGTGGACGGCGAGGTGTTTTACCTGCAGCGCATGGCGCTTCCACCGACGGCTACGCTGAAGGTCACGCTCCAGGACGTATCGCTGGCGGACGCACCCGCGCAGATCCTCGCCAGCCAGAACGGGCCGATCAAAGGCCAGGTGCCGCTGCCGTTTCACCTGACCTACGATCAGAAGCAGGTCCAGCCGGGGCACACTTACTCGGTCAGCGCGCGCATCGAGGTGGACGGCAAGCTGCTGATGATCAGCACCGAGCGCTACACGGTGGACCTGACGCTGGACGAAAAACCGCCCGTCAAAATTCGTTTGAGCCCGGCCCGTTAATCGGGCGTGCATCACAGACCGCTGAAAAGGACATTACCCATGTTGCGTCGCTCCCTCTCGTTCACTGGCCTCTGCGCCGGCCTGCTGTTGTCGGCCAGTGCCTTCGCGTTGTCGCTCAATGATCTGTCGCAATCGGACGCCACCGGCGGGCTTAAGGATGCCCTGACCCAGAGCGCCCAAGTCGCCGTCAAGCAACTGGGCGTACCGGGTGGCTTCAGCAACAACAAGGATGTGCGCATCGAACTGCCCGGCAACCTGGGCAAGGTCGCCAAGAAGATGAAGCAGTTCGGCATGGGCGCCCAGGTCGATCACCTGGAAACCAGCATGAACCAGGCAGCGGAAGCGGCGATGCCCCAGGCGCAGACGTTGCTGGTCGATGCGGTGAAAAAGATGAGCGTGTCGGATGCCAAGGCCATCCTCAGCGGCGGCAAGGACTCGGCCACCCAGTACCTGAGCACCTCCAGCCGCGAACAGATCCGCGCCAGGTTCCTGCCCATCGTCAAACAGGCCACTGACAAAGTCGGCCTGGCGCAGAAATACAACGCCTTCGCCGGTCAGGCCGCGGCGCTGGGCGTGCTGGACGCGAAGAGCTCGAATATCGAAGGCTACGTCACCGAGAAGGCGCTGAACGGCCTGTTCGAAATGATCGCCAAGCAGGAAGAAACCATCCGTGCCAACCCGGCAGCGGCGGCGACCGGTCTGGCGAAGAAGGTATTCGGCGCGTTGTAACGCGCGCCGTGGTACGGGTCGGTGATCGGTTCTAGCCCCTGTCAGTAGTGCCGCGCTATTCGCACCTGACACAGACACTGTGGGAGTGAGCTTGCTCACGAAGACGGCATTTCAGTCACTGAATATTCAGCGGCTGTACCTGCCCATTCGCGAGCAAGCTCGCTCCCACAGTTTGCTCAGCGTGCAGGCGCCATCTCGCTCAAGGCAATCACTCCTCTTTTTTCACTCTAAACCACGCCGCATACAGCGCGGGCAGGAACAGCAGGGTGAGTGCAGTGGCGACGATCAGGCCGCCCATGATGGCGACGGCCATGGGGCCGAAAAACACGCTGCGTGACAGCGGGATCATCGCCAGCACCGCCGCCAGCGCGGTGAGCACGATGGGCCTGAAGCGCCGCACCGTTGCTTCAATGATCGCCTGCCAGCGATCCAGACCTGCCGCGATGTCCTGCTCGATCTGGTCGACCAGAATCACCGAGTTACGCATGATCATCCCCGACAGCGCGATGGTGCCGAGCATTGCCACGAAGCCGAACGGCTGATTGAACAGCAGCAGAAACAGCGTCACACCGATCAGCCCCAGCGGCGCCGTGAGAAACACCATGAACGTACGGGAGAAACTGCGCAGCTGGATCATCAGCAAGGTCAGCACCACCACGATGAACAGCGGCACCCCGGCGTTTACCGAGTTCTGTCCGCGGGCCGAGTCCTCCACCGTGCCGCCCACTTCCAGCAAGTACCCATCGGGCAACTGCGCGCGCACGTCTTCCAGCGTCGGCAAAATCTGTTTCACCAGCGTTGCCGGCTGCTCCTTGCCATAGATGTCGGCGCGCACCGTCACGTTCGGCAAGCGGTTGCGGTGCCAGATGATGCCCTCCTCGAAGCCGTATTCAAGCGTCGCCACCTGTGACAAGGCGACGTTGCCGCCATTGTTGGTGGGCACTGACAAGCTGGCGAGGCTGCCCAGCTCATGCCGTTCCTGCTCCGTCCCGCGCAGGAGGATTTCGATCAACTCGTCGTCCTCGCGGTACTGGCTCACGCTCGACCCGGTCAGCTGACTTTGCAGAAAACGCGACAGGTCCGCCGTGGTCACGCCCAGCGCCCTGGCCCGGTCCTGATCGACGTTGAGATAAACGACTTTGCTCGGCTCTTCCCAGTCCAGATGCACGTTGACCACATGGGGATTTTCCCTGACCTTCGCGGCCACCTTGCGGGCCAGCGCACGTACCTCGTCGATGTGCTCGCCGGTGACGCGGAACTGCACCGGATAGCCCACGGGCGGGCCGTTTTCCAGGCGGGTGACGCGAGGGCGCAGCATCGGAAACTGCTCATCGAGGGTCTGGATCAGCCAGGTGCGCAGTGCTTCGCGGTCCTCAATGGTTTTCGCCAGCACGACGAACTGGGCAAAGCTTGCCGCGGGCAGTTGCTGATCCAGCGGCAGGTAAAACCTTGGCGAACCGGTGCCGACATAGGCCACGTAATTCTCAACGCCGGCGTGTTCCCTGATCATCGCTTCCAGCCGTTTGACCTGCTCGGCGGTGCTGCTGAGCGAGGCACCTTCGGCGAGTTTCAGGTCAACCATCAGCTCCAGCCGCCCGGACGCCGGGAAAAACTGCTGGGGCACGAAGCGGAACATGAAAATCGACAGGGCGAACAACGCAATGGTCAACACGATGACCGTCTTGCGGCGCCGCACGCACCAGCCGACCAGCCCGCGAACACGGCGGTAGAACGGCGTGCCGTATGGGTCAGGCGCATGGGCCCCGGCGCCATGTTTGGCTGCATGGATCTTCGCCAGATCCGGCAACAGCCGTGCGCCCAGGTACGGCACGAATACCACGGCGGCAATCCATGAGGCGATCAGCGCGATGGTCACCACCTGAAAGATCGAGCGGGTGTACTCGCCGGTACTCGACTGCGCGGTGGCGATAGGCAGAAAACCGGCTGCGGTAATGAGCGTGCCGGTAAGCATCGGGAACGCCGTGCTGGTCCAGGCGAAGCTCGCGGCCTTTAGCCGGTCATAACCCTGTTCCATTTTGATCGCCATCATTTCCACGGCGATGATTGCGTCGTCCACCAATAATCCCAGCGCCAGCACAAGCGCCCCGAGGGAGATCTTGTGCAGGCCGATGCCGAGGTAATACATGCAGGCGAAGGTCATCGCCAGCACCAGCGGAATCGCCAGCGCCACCACCATTCCGGTGCGCACGCCGAGAGAGAAAAAGCTCACCAGCAGCACGATGCCCAACGCCTCGGCGAGCACCTGAACGAATTCGCCGACGCTGGTTTTCACCGCCGCAGGCTGGTCCGAGACTTTGCGCAGCTGCATGCCGGCCGGAAGGTTGTTCTGCAAACGGGCGAACTCGCCCTCCAGCGCACGGCCCAGCACCAGAATGTCGCCACCGTCTTTCATGGCGACGGCGAGCCCGATGGCATCCTGACCCATGAAGCGCATCTGCGGCGCGGGCGGGTCGTTGAAGCCACGGCGCACATCGGCCAGATCGCTGATACGGAACGTGCGATCACCGACGCGGATCGGGAAGGTGCGGATCTCGTCGACGGTCTGAAAACGCCCGGTCACGCGCAGTTGAACGCGCTCGCTGGGCGTCTCGAAAAAGCTCGCCGCCACCACCGCGTTCTGGGCTTCCAGTGCCTGCTGCACCGATTGCATCGGCAGGCCGAGGGTGGCGAGTTTGACGTTGGAGAGTTCGATCCAGATCTTCTCGTCCTGCAGACCGAGCAGCTCGACCTTGCCAACATCCTTGACCCGCTGCAGCTGGATCTGGATGCGGTCGGCGTAATCCTTGAGCACCGCGTAGTCGAAACCCTCCCCCGTGAGCGCATAGATATTGCCGAACGTGGTGCCGAATTCATCGTTGAAGAACGGGCCCTGCACACCGGTCGGAAGGTTCTGACGGATGTCGCTGATCTTCTTGCGGATCTGATACCAGAGTTCCGGCAGTCGGGCGGAGACCAGCGAGTCCCTCGCGACAAACGTGACCTGGGATTCACCGGGGCGCGAGAACGAGAAAATGCGCTCGTAATCGCCGGTTTCCATCAGCTTCTTCTCGATGCGGTCGGTGACTTGCCGCGACACCTCTTCGGCACTCGCGCCCGGCCAGAGGGTACGAATGACCATGGCTTTGAAAGTGAAGGGCGGATCTTCACTCTGACCCAGTTTGGTGTAGGAAAGCGCGCCGACTGCGGCCAGCAGAATCATGAGATACAGGACCATCTGCCGATTACGCAGCGCCCATTCGGACAGATTGAAACGCATCCCGCTACTCCTTCGCGGCCAGCTTGACCGCCCGATTACTGCGGTCGACCGGCCGCACCTGCTCGCCTTCGTGCAGCACGTGCACGCCCGCTGCGACGACCCAGTCGCTGGTCTGCAAGCCGCTGAGCACCGGCACGGTTTCCTGCCCGTAAGCGCCGACCTGCACCGGCGTGCGTTTCAGGGTGGAGTCGCTTTGCAGACGCCAGACGTAGGTCACGCCGTTTTCGGCTGTCAGCGCCGACAGCGGCACGGACAACGGCACGGCGTGTTCGGACTGGATGTACACCCGGGCGCTCTGGCCCAGCTCAGCCGGGACTTTCCCGC
Source organism: Pseudomonas sp. PS02290 (assembly GCF_029960075.1). Taxonomy (NCBI): domain Bacteria; kingdom Pseudomonadati; phylum Pseudomonadota; class Gammaproteobacteria; order Pseudomonadales; family Pseudomonadaceae; genus Pseudomonas; species Pseudomonas sp. PS02290. The sequence goes on along the minus strand of NZ_JASCOY010000019.1, from coordinate 17,178 downwards.
CGGCGAAGGCAATGCGTGCGGCAAAGGTGCGCGACCGCGGATCGGCAGCCGGCGACAGCTCGCGGATACGCCCCGGGAAACGCTGCTCGCGCTGAGTCCAGAGTTCGACGGAAACAGGGTCGCCGATCTTGAAGCGGCCGTAATTCTGCTCCGGAAGACTGATCGAGACTTCACGCTCGCCGTCGGCGGCCAGGGTGAAGACGGTTTGTCCGGCAGCTACCACTTGACCGACTTCCACCAGTCGTCTGGCGATGACACCCTCCTGCGACGCACGAAGCACGGCGTAGCCGGTCTGATTGTCAGCGACGGTCGATTCAGCCTTGAGCTGTCTAAGCCGGGCGTCTGCGGCGCGGTAGGTGTTTTCAGCGTTGTCGTACAGCGACTTGCTGACCATCTGCCGGTCCATCAGCGTTTTGTAGCGGTCGCGCTCGGAGCGGACCGTCTGCAGGTTGGCTTCGGCGGCGGCAACTTGCGCGCGGGTGGCGTCCTGTTGCAGGCGCACGTCCTGGGCGTCAAGTTCGGCCAGCGGCTGGTTGGCCTTCACCCGCTCGCCCTCCTCGACCAGGCGCTTACTGACCTTGCCGGGGATGCGGAAGGCGAGTTCCGGCTCGAAACGGGCATGCACTTCCCCCGGATAGCTGTCCATGGACTGGGCAGCTGGCTGCGGTTGCACCACCATGGCGGGACGCACGGCGGCGTTCACCGGCGCCTCCTGCCGACACCCGGCAAGTGCGGCGATCAAGCCGACCGGCAGCGCAAGGAGCTGGGCACGAAGCAGGGCGTCGCGGAGCATGATGAGGCACCTTGGCAGGAGGGCTTTGAATAATTGTACCGGCGAGTATATTTAAAATTACCGAACTGAACAGTCCACTAATTCAACGAAGATGCCTGACGACTCCATGACCGACTCAACCTACCCCGCCGGACCCGGCCGCCCCAAGGATCTGGCCAAGCGCCAGGCCATTCTCGAAGCGGCCAAGAACCTGTTCATTCGCAACGGTTACGCCAACACCAGCATGGATGCCGTTGCCGCTGAAGCCGGGGTCTCCAAGCTCACCGTCTACAGCCACTTCACCGACAAGGAGACGTTGTTTTCCTGCGCGGTGGTTGCTCGCTGCGAGGAGCAGGTGCCGGAGCTGTTCGTGGACGTGCCCGCTGATGATCACGTTGAAAAGGTATTACTGGGTATTGCCAGAGGGTTTCAAACGCTGATCAACAGCCCTGAGTCCATCGACCTGAACCGTTTGATCATCGCTTTGGGGCCTCAGGAATCATCACTGACTCAAGTGTTCTTCGAAGCAGGACCGCAGCGGGTCCTCCACGAACTTGCGCGGTTTTTGAGTAAGCTGAGCGGTAAAAACGGGCTGCATTTTGAATCGCCGCTTAATGCGGCAGGCCATTTTTTGAGCTTGATCAAAGGCGTCCATCATTTCAGGCTTCTCATCGGCACCGGGGAAATACCGGACGAGCACGCTGCCGACCACCATGCCAGGGAGGTGGTGGCGCTGTTTTTGAAGGCGTATCGGGTTTAGACGCTGACGGTCAGTGCTCACTGTGGGACCGGCTTTAGCCGGGAAAGCGTCAGACGCCACAACATAGAATTGACGCTGCTAACACGGGCCCCTTCCCGGCTGAAGCCGGTCCCACTAATCGACCGCGTACTCATAGCGGGACTGGCTTTAGCCGGGAAGGCGTCGGGCGTGACACCACAAATCCGATAGTGATCACAGCGGCCCCTTCCCGGCTGAAGCCGGTCCCACTAATCGGCCGCGTACTCATAGTGGGACTGGCTTTAGCCGGGAAGGCGGAGTGGAAGACACCACAGAATTTGACTACCAGCTTGTCAGCGTGGCTCGTGCATCGGGCAGCCGTTGTGGCTGGCGCGGAAGCCTGAAGACAGCTCGTAGGACGGTTTGCGCGCACGCATGACGCCGCCGAGTGGCCGGTGTTCGACAACGCCCTGCCAAGGGCTGAAGGCCATGCCGTCGTCGATTTCCTGCTGATGTTCTTCTGACCAGCTGTCCTGTGTCGGAACGTCGATACGGGCCACGGTCACGAACGGGCTCAACTCTTCGGACCATTCCACCGATGCGTCTTCGATCGGCATTTTCTCAAGGTCTGTAGCGAGCTGGATCCGCACGTCCCACACCCCTCCCTTGCTCAAAAAGTGACTGCGCACCGCCTCCCGCAAGCCGTCGGGATGGCCATTCAGGTCGACCTTCTGGTCCGTCAACGCGGTGAGTTCGGGGGAAACAGGCACCACGCTCAACTTGGCGTAATAGCGGCCATAGAGAAACGGCACCACGGTATTAAAAGTTTCACCCAGTACATGGGTCATCGGATGCCCACCCAGCGATTTCAGCGTGCCACTCTCCCCGCCCATCGCTTCGACCGTCGACTCCAGACCACGAAACAACGCCGACAGCGCTTTCTTCATGTTGGGCACTTTGTCGGTGGTCTTGGCCAGCAACTTCAAGGTCTTGAGAAAATCCTTCGGCGTGGCAGCCGTGAACGCCCTGGCGTTCTGCATTACGAAGTCTTGGGTAACCTGCCCTTCACTGCCCGGCAGGCGTGCGCCCTGCACACCGACCAGCTTGATGGCCAGACCGCGTGGCGTTGACACCTTGTCGTCGAGCACATCCCCCGGATTGGTTGAAAAGCGCATCTTCACGTCCAGCGTGCCGGGGTGGGCGAAGACACCCTGCGCCAACTCCGGCGGCAGATTATCCAGAATGTGGATCTGCCCATGCAGCAATCCATGGGCTTTGGCATGCACGCTGCGGATGGCATGGCCGCCATCTTTGTAGGTGGTTTCCAGAATACTGTGCATGGCCTCGGCGAGTTCTTTGCTCGTCTGAGCCTCGTCATCGGGTATCTGCTCGAAGTGCGGCTCGAACGGCAAAGGCGTTACGGACAAAGGGGAAGTACTCATCGGTTATCTCCGGCTACGGATCAGGTCAGGTTTGTCTCCGACGAGCCCACTCATACGGTGGATTTTCTGGCATCGGCACAGCAGATGACTGCGCCGATGATTGCCGGGTTCATCTAATCGGATGAAGTTCACGGCCGCGCGATTTTCAACGCCTTGATCGGGTAAATGTCGTAGCGGCTGGATTTGCCGTCCAGCGCGTAGGACGGCTTGGCGCCTTCGATGCTTGGCGCCTTGCGAGGGCGTTTGACCACGACGCGGTGGCTGGCCAGCGCCAGCGCCGCTTCCAGCAACGCCGGAGCGTCCATGTCATCGCCCACCAGAGGCCGGAACAGGCGCATTTCCTTTTTCACCAGCGCGGTTTTTTCCCGATGAGGAAACATCGGATCAAGGTAAATGACCTGGGGCGGCTCGCCTTCCCATTGGCGAATCAGCTCAATGGAATTGCCGGTCAACAGGCGCATCTGCGCGATGATCCCGCCCACCTCCAGGTCCCTCACCCCACGCGCCAGGCCGTCTTCAAGCAGCGCGGCGATGATCGGCTGCCGCTCGATCAGGCTCACTTCGCAGCCCAGACTCGCCAGCACAAAGGCGTCCTTGCCCAGCCCCGCCGTGGCATCCAGCACCCGAGGGCGCACGCCCGGCTGAATGCCCACGGCCTTGGCGATCATTTGCCCGTTGCCGCCGCCAAACAGACGCCGATGGGCCGCCTTGCCTTCGATGAAATCCACACGCACCGGGCCCGGCGCGTCGTCACCCAGTTGCTGCAACTGCAGGCCGTCTTCGGCCACTTGCAGGGCGAAATCCGCGTCGGCATCCTCCAGCGGCAAACCCAGTCGCTGCGCCCACTGCGCTGCGGTTTCCTGCCCGTCAGGGGTCAGGCTGTCGACCCGAATGCGGCTGCCCGCGTGCTGCTCAGTCATTGTCTCTACGCGCTCAAATAATCTTAATGATTGGCAGGATCTGCCGATAACAAAAGTATCCGGCATTTTGCCAGACCCACGGGCTGTACTGAGCGCTTATGTCAGACATTCAGCAAACCTCCTCGATAGGCTATTTGACGTACGCAGGCGACTACAGCGTACGCAATACCCAAACCCTTAGCGGCGTCACGCAGCTCTGGCAGGATGCGTTTGCCCGTGCGATGGCTCAGCAGGTCGATGACAACGCTGGCGAAACCCCGGAATATAGCGCCGTCGCCACGACGGACCACCTGACCGGCGAACCGATTGCCGGCGCAAGCGCACTGGGCAAGATCGTCGAACAACGTGAGTGCCCGGTTCAGGACAAGGAAATCGCACCGCCGGAGCCGTTGTTCCTGCCGATCGCCGAGTTCGAATGGGACCTGGCCGACAAGCCCGCCAAGCCGTTCACCGCGATGGAAATGATCGAGCAGCAACGTAACCTCGAATTCGATGACAACTGGGTTCGCCCGACCGTGCTCAACCCCTATGATGACAGCGTCGAACCCGGCCCGGGCCCTCAGCCTCGTCCGCTGTTCCTGCCGATCGCCGAGTTCGAATGGGACTTGGCCGACAGGCCTGCGACGCCGTTCAGCGCGGAAGAGATGACCGAGCAGCAGCGTCATCTGGCCTTCGATAACGGCTGGGCGCGCCCGATCGTGCTGCAGAACCTTCGTCTCGCTGCCTGACTCCAGACTTGTCGCCTCTGAAAAAAGTGGGAGCGGCCGGGGTGGCGTTCCACTTTGCTCGCGAATAAATCAGCACAGCCCTCAATCTACAGCGACTGAACCGCCTTCTTCGTGAGCAAGCTCACTCCCACAGGTCCCGTGTTTGCCAATAACAGCTCGGCGTCACACCGCTGCTCTAGCGACACACCCGCCAGCGTCCCATGTCCAGGTGAAAGTGGTTTCGGTGCGCGGCGTTGTATTCCGGGCTCAGCACCGTGTTGAATTGCTGGCAGGCGCCATCCCTCACCAATCGCAGAAAACGCCCCGCGTCGCCCTCGTCTTTCCAGTCCTTGAGCACCGAAATCCTGCGTCCGTCTGCCAGACGAAACCCGGCGATGTCCAGCGCGTTGGCGGTAGCGTGCTGGCTCAGACGGCCTTCGCTGCGGTTGTAGATGTTGCGGCAGGCGAAGCTGCCAAGGTGATCAACCTGGGTGACCTTCTGCCCGAACACCGACTGGGCTGCCGGCTGCAACTGGTGGATATCAAACAGCGCATACGCCACGGCAAGGCGACAACTGGACAGAAAACTGCTGCTCAGCGCGACGTCGCCGCCCTGGATGCGCAGCGTGTTGGTCAGCGGGCATTTGGCGTCGGCGGCGCTGTCGGCCTGGTGCGTGTAACGCAGGGTCGAGGTTTGCAGCGCGGCCTCGCACAACGCCGGGTCCTCCTGCAATCGCCAAAGTTTGAAGGGCGTGATGAGGTTGGGTTCGTCCCGCACGTTCAGCGGGGCCCACGGATTCCAGCGGTCAGCGACAGGCAGCCAGCCACGCCAGATCGACACCGCGACCGCCGCGCTGAGCAAAACCAGAAGAAGAAAGAAGGTCGAGCCGCGCATGCAGGAAGGTTCTCGTCTGACGGAGGGATGAGTCCACCCTATCTCGACCTCAGAGCAGCCCGAGTTGCTCCACTTGCCGGCCGCGAGCCAGTTGCGGCAGATCGGGCAACCCCGGCAGCAGGGTCATCAATTGATGATGAAAGCGACGAGCCAGTTGGGGCGAGGCGATGTTGTCAGGCGTGTGCAGGAACACCGAAGGCGTGCGCCCCTCCTCGATCCAGCCGGCCACTTTTTCCGCCCACTGCACGATGAAGCCTTGGTTGATCTCCTCATCCGGCCCGCCAATGAAGCGAACCTGCGGAAAAGACGTCAGCGCCGCCGGACGCGGCGGGACTTTGGGCTTCTTCGATTGCGCATGAAGCACGGCTGGGTCAGTGGAGACAGAACTGAACAGCGGCCGGGAATCCAGACAGATGCGCTCCACGCCGCGGTCTAGCAACAGACGGTTGAGCTGCCGCTCGTCTTCGCCCTTGCTGAAAAACGCCATGTTGCGCACTTCAACCGCCAAAGGCTGGCCTTCCAGGGCGTCAATGAACGCGGCCAGCTCATTCAGCCGATGGGGACCGAAGCTGGCCGACAGCTGCAGCCACAGCGGTTGAAGCCTCGATCCCAGTGGCGCCAGCAGTTGCAGGAAATCCTCCACCGCGCCCAAGTGCTCGCGCAGGTCGCCGGCATGGCTGATGTCACGGGGAATTTTGGCGCTGAAGCGGAAGTGCTCGGGCAAGGCGTCCGCCCAACGCTGGACGATCTCGGGTTTGGGACGGGCGTAGAACGTGGTGTTGCCTTCGACGGCATTGAAGACCTGCGCGTACAACCCAAGCAAATCCAAGTCCGGGGCGTCGGGCGGGTACAGCGACTCACGCCAGGCTTTTTCGCTCCAGGACGGGCAACCGATGTAGTAAGGCGGGTGGGCGAGGTTCAAACGTGAAGGTCGAGCCCGGAGACTTCGAGGTCCCAGTCGACGAAGGTCGAAGTCGTCAGGTAGCTGCTCAGCGCGTGGGCGACGCGAGTGCTCATGGCACGGGGGAAAATAATGTCCTGCTGACGCGCGGGCACGTTTGCCGTGGTACCCGTCTGGCGACGGGCTGCCTGCGGAACCACTTCGACCTCATCGTTCACTTCCTCGAACGTGCCTTCCAGCGCCGCAGAATCCTTGCGCGTCTTGCGCTTGATCGGGTAGGTACGTGGTGAAGGACCGGTGATTCGCATCATGCTTACTCGGCGTTTGATAGTGGCAATTTAATCTCACAGTAAGCCGTTAAGCAAACATGCGAACGATAACTAGACCACACTTATTGCGAATTGTTTAAAGCAGCCGGGAGTTTATGCAGTTTTGTCGCCGAACGGTCATCTGCAGTGTGACCTGCGTCGCATCTCGGGCGTAGCACAGTGAAGTCATGACCGTTTCTGCATTGCGTGGCCATCCCTCAACGCGCCTTTGGCGTGGCCACTTTATCGCGAAGGTAAACCGGCTGGGCGTCGTCAGCGACGATGGCTTCGCCACGGTGCCAGGCGAAAGCGCCGAGAGTCAGCAGGTCCTGCGCGTGGGGCAACAGTGTGGCGTCCTGGGCACTGACAACGGCGGCAATGCGCTCGGCGTAACCCCAGCCGGTGCCGGCCCCGAACCAATCGCCCGTCGCTTCACTTGGCAAAGCAGCCATTTCCGGTGGCATGACGGCCTCTTCAGCCACCAGCTTCATCTCCCCCGCCACTTCTCGATAGCAGCCCCAATAGACTTCGTCCATCCGCGCGTCGATGGCGGCCGCGACCTGAGTAGCGCCCTGCTCGCGAAAGGCCCGTTGCGCCAGCGCCGCCAGATTGGACACTGGCAGCACCGGGCGATCCAGACCGAAGGCCAGCCCCTGCACCACCCCGATGGCGATGCGCACGCCCGTAAACGCGCCCGGGCCCCGGCCGAATGCGATGGCGTCCAGCGCCGACAGGCCAATGCCCGCCTCGGCCAGCAGGTCCTTGATCATCGGCAGGAGTTTTTGCGCGTGCAGGCGCGGGATCACCTCGTAGTGAGTCAGCACTTTGCCGTCATGCAGCAAAGCGACTGAGCAGGCTTCAGTGGCGGTGTCCAGGGCCAGCAAGGTGGTCATCGGGGTTTCCATCGTTGTGCGAAAAAAGTGCCGCATTATAAACAACAACGACCCGCAAGCGGGCCGTTGTTCAATGCCGTGAGACGCGAATCAGCTCAGGGCTTCAAGCACCTTGGCGGTGATCTGCTCGACCGTGCCCACGCCTTCGATGTGGCTGCACTTCGGTGTGCCGTCCTGCGTCTGCAGCTTGGTGTAGAAATCTACCAGCGGCTTGGTCTGAGAGTGGTAGACCGACAGGCGATGGCGAACAGTGGCTTCGACGTCGTCCTTGCGCTGAACCAGTGGCTCGCCGGTAACGTCGTCCACGCCGTCAACCTTCGGCGGGTTGTACAGGGTGTGGTAAACGCGGCCGGAGCCTTCGTGAACGCGGCGACCGGAGATTCGCTTGACGATCTCTTCGTCATCGACCTTGATCTCGATGACGTGATCGATGGCCAGGCCGGCTTTCTTCAGGGCTTCTGCCTGAGGAATGGTGCGCGGGAAGCCGTCGAACAGGCAACCGCCAGCGCAATCAGGCTCGGACAGGCGATCCTTGATCAGGCCGATGATCAGGTCATCGGAGACCAGGCCGCCGCTGTCCATGACGCTTTTGGCTTGCAGGCCCAGCTCGGTACCGGCCTTGACCGCAGCGCGCAGCATGTCGCCGGTGGAAATCTGCGGAATGTTGAATTTCTCAGTGATGAACTTTGCCTGAGTACCTTTGCCGGCCCCGGGAGCTCCCAGCAGAATCACGCGCATTGTTGTGCTCCTCAAATTTTTATAGAGATATCGTCGGATTCGCCTAAATGGGGCCAATCGCAAAATTTTACTGACCCAACGGCCAAAGGCTGATCAAGATACACAGCCGATTCATGCCGCACAAGACGCCGAAAGTCGCAGTAACCCGCGAAAAACCAGTAGCTTGGCATCGATCTGCACAAGCGTGAGACCTTGTGCAACTGGGTGACGCCGCATCACTCGCGACGATCGAGGTGCGGCCGAATGAAAGGCGTCGTGTTCATTCGGCCGGGTTGCCTGGCCGTCAGCCGGTGTTGCGCAATCCGGCGGCGATGCCTGCAACAGACACCAGCAGCGCCTGCACCAGCGGACTGTCCAGACTCGCCTCCTGCTGACGGGAGCGCGCCAGCAACTCCGCCTGCAATAAATGAAGAGGGTCGAGGTAGGTGTTGCGCAGGCTGATGAACTTCAGCGTTTCAGGGCTGTGGGCCAACAGCCGCGACTGGCCCGTCAGGCCAAGCACCACGTCACACGCCTGCGACAATAGGCCGCGCAGATGCGTCCCCAAATGCAGCAGTTTGGGCTCCACCAGTCGTTCGTCGTAGAGCTGGGCGATGTCGCTGTCGGCCTTGGCCAGCACCATTTCCAGCATGTCGATGCGGGTGCGGAAGAACGGCCATTGCTCACGCATCTCAGCGAGCAGATCACCCTGACCGCGTTCCAGCGCCTTGCTCAACGCGTTTTCCCAGCCCAGCCACGCGGGCAGCATGAGGCGCGTCTGTGTCCAGGCGAAAATCCACGGAATCGCGCGCAGGCTCTCGACCCCGCCCTCGCGGCGCTTGGCCGGACGACTGCCCAGCGGCAATCTGCCCAGCTCCTGTTCCGGCGTGGCCTGGCGGAAGTATTCGACGAACTCCGGGTCTTCCCGCACCACGGCGCGATAGGCTTTCACGCCGTCTGCCGCCAGTTCGTCCATCACCTGACGCCAGGCCGGTTGCGGCATCGGCGGCGGTTGCAAAGTGGCTTCCAGCACGGCGGCCAGATAAAGGTTGAGATTCTGTTCGGCGATGTCCGGCAGGCCGAACTTGAAGCGGATCATCTCGCCCTGCTCGGTGGTGCGGAAGCGCCCTGCCACAGAACCCGGCGGCTGCGACAGAATCGCCGCGTGTGCCGGGCCGCCACCGCGACCGACCGTACCGCCGCGACCGTGGAACAACAACAACTCAACCTCTTGCGCGCGGCAGATTTCAACCAGTTTTTCCTGGGCCCGGTACTGCGCCCAAGCCGCAGCCGTGGTGCCGGCGTCCTTCGCCGAATCCGAGTAGCCGATCATGACTTCCTGAGGACCTTCCAGGCCTCGGCGGTAGGCAGGAATGCTCAACAGCTGCTCGATCACCGGGCCGGCATTGTCCAGGTCAGCAAGGGTTTCGAACAGCGGCACCACGCGCATGGAGCGCTGCAGCCCGGCTTCCTTCAACAACAGTTGAACGGTGAGCACATCCGAGGCTGCGCCGGCCATGGAGATCACGTAGGAACCGAGCGATGCCGCCGGCGCAGCCGCCACTTCGCGGCAGGTCGCCAGCACTTCGGCCGTGTCCGCTTCAGGGCTGAAATGGGCCGGGAGCAGCGGTCGCTTGTTGTCCAGCTCTCGCAGCAGGAAGTCGATGCGCGTCGGCTCATCCCACTCGTCATAGCGGCCTAGCCCGAGGTATTCGGTGATCTCGCTCATGGCCGAACTGTGCCGCGTGGAATCCTGGCGCACGTCGAGCTTCACCAGGAACAGGCCGAACGTCACCGCGCGACGCAAACAGTCGAGCAGCGGACCATCAGCGATCACGCCCATGCCGCATTCATGCAGCGAGTCGAAACACAGCTGCAGGGGCTCGAGCAGTTCGCGGTTGTCGTGCAACACGTCTTCCGGTGCGACCTGCGTGACACTCAGTGAGGCGTGGGCCCAGTTGCGCGTGGCCCGAAGCCGCTCGCGCAGTTGCTTGAGCACACTGCGATAAGGCTCGGCGCTGTCGCCCGCGGCTTCCATCAACGCCGGGCTGGCCTGCTGCATCGACAACTCGGCGGCCAGTTGATCGACGTCGCGCAGATACAAGTCGGCCGCCATCCAGCGCGCCAGCAGCAGCACCTCGCGGGTGACGGCAGCGGTGACGTTGGGGTTGCCGTCGCGGTCGCCGCCCATCCAGGAAGCAAAACGAATCGGCGCCGCGTCCAGCGGCAGGTGCAGGCCGGTCGCAGCGTGCAGCGCCTGATCGGCCTTGCGCAGGTAGTTGGGGATCGCTTGCCACAGGGAATTTTCGATGACCGCAAACCCCCACTTCGCCTCGTCGACGGGCGTGGGTCGGACGCGGCGGATTTCTTCGGTGTGCCACGCTTCGGCAATCAGCCGCTGCAGACGCTCGGTGATCTGCTCACGCTCGTGGCGATTCAAGTCGCGATGATCAAGCGCGGCCAGTTGCGCAGCGATGGCGTCGTACTTCTGGATCAGCGTGCGCCGGGCAACTTCGGTCGGGTGCGCGGTCAGCACCAGTTCGATTTCCAGCGTGGTCAATTGCTGCGCCAGCGCCTCGGGGGTCTGCCCGGCTTGCTTCAGGCGCTCCAATAGTTCGGGCAGCACACGGGATTCAAACGGCTGCGGCTTGCTGTCATCACGACGATGAATCAGCTGATACTGCTCCGCGATGTTGGCCAGATTGAGGAATTGGTTGAACGCGCGCGCGACCGGCAGTAACTCATCTTCGCCCAGGCCTTCAAGACTGGAACTCAATTGCTCGGTGCCTTGGGTCGACGCATGCCGGTCAGCCTTCGCGCTTTTGCGGATGCGCTCGATCTTCTCGAGGAAATCAGCGCCGTGCTGATCACGAATGGTGTTGCCCAACAGTTCACCCAGCAGGTGAACGTCCTCGCGCAATCGTGCATCGATATCAGCCATCCAGCCCTCTCCTTCAGCTTTATTGTTTTTACCGGCGAGTCCTTGCAGGGGTCCATTCGCTGCTGCCGAACGGAACGCCCTGCGGGGTTTCGTTTCTATTGGTGTGTATAGAGCGACAAATTGATGTCCATACGCAACCCTCGACGCACTTTCACCGCCGGGGAAGCCCCTCTCAGTCACGCCTGACCGTGGCTCAGCCACATGTCCAACGCCCGCCCTGGCGCGGGAACCGATGAGGTATGTATGAAGATCCGAGAGCTCGCCGAACAGTGGGAACAAAATGCCAAGGGCCGTCTGACCGAGACCGCCTATGCCATTCATTTGGATGTTGAGGCGGCCGCGCGGCTTGCGGCGATTGCCGAGATGTACCCCAAGCGCACGCCTGAAGAATTGCTCGGCGAACTGATCGGTGCCGCCCTGGAAGAATTGGAAGCGAGCTTCCCTTACGTGCGCGGTCAGCATGTGGTTGCCACCGATGAGGAAGGCAATCCGCTTTACGAGGACGTCGGCCCAACGCCCCGGTTTCTCGAACTATCGCGGCGCCATCTGCAGGAAATTTCCGATCGGGAAAACCTGTGACGAGTGCATGGGCGACGTCGTTTTTGCTACGTCAGATTTTTCTGCAGGCCTCTCGGGCCGGTTTTCACGCAGGCAAATCGACGTCATTTTTCGAGCGTCAATTTTACAACACGTAACAAAAGCTGACCGCATGTTTAGAAAAATGTCTGAACTAATCAAAAAACGCAGCGGTCCGAGCAGTTAGCCATTCCAGTAAAGCCGTCAGATGACTGCGGAAGTGACGCAACACCATCCATCCGCGTGGGCTGTTGCTGAAATGGAACAACCAGTTTTCAGGAGTTAAGAAATGGAGTTGACCACCATGAACACCAGCACTGCCAAACCAACGTTCAATCGCCTGCGCGGGCTGAAGATGGCTGCACTGGCGCTGGGCACCAGCGTTCTTCTGGCTGGTTGCGCAGGCAATCCTCCAAGCGAGCAGTACGCCGTGACCCAGTCGGCCGTCAATGCCGCTGTCACCGCCGGCGCTACCGAATACGCTGCCGTTGAAATGAAGTCCGCTCAGGACAAGTTCAAGCAAGCCGAACTGGCGATGCAGGAAAAGAAATACGACGAAGCTCGTAAATACGCCGAGCAGGCCGAGTGGGATGCACGTGTAGCCGAGCGTAAGGCTCAGGCCGCGAAGGCACAGAAAGCGGTGCAGGATGCTCGTCAGGGCGTCAATGAGCTGCGTGAAGAAGGCATGCGTCAGGTTCAGCCTGTCACACAGTAACGCTTCGCAGTTCAAGCATTGGCCATTGAGTTAAAGGACGAAAATATTATGCGTAAACAAGTACTTATTCCTGCCCTGCTGGCTTTGAGCGTTGGTCTGGCGGCGTGCTCGTCGCAGCCGAACGTAAACCTGGAACAAGCCCGCACCAACTACTCGGCGCTGCAAAGCAACCCTAAAGCCACTGAACTGGCTGCGCTGGAAACCAAAGACGCCAGCGAGTGGCTGGACAAGGCAGATGCCGCGTACCGCAACAACGATGACCAGAAAAAGGTCGACCAACTGGCTTATCTGACCAACCAGCGCGTTGAGCTGGCCAAGCAGACCATCAACCTGAAGACCGCTGAAAACGATCTGAAAGGCGCTGCGGCCCAACGTGCCCAGGCTCGTCTGGATGCTCGCGACGCTCAGATCAAGGCCCTGCAGAACAGCCTGAACGCCAAGCAGACCGAACGCGGCACGCTGGTGACTTTCGGCGACGTATTGTTTGACCTGAACAAGGCTGAGCTGAAGTCTTCGGGTCTGGTCAACGTCAACAAGCTGGCCCAGTTCCTTCAGGAAAACCCTGATCGCAAGGTCATCGTTGAAGGCTACACCGACAGCACCGGTTCCGCTGCCTACAACGACTCCCTGTCCGAGCGCCGCGCCAACTCCGTGCGCATGGCTCTGATCAAAATGGGTGTAGGCCCAGAGCGTATCGTTGCCCAGGGCTATGGCAAGGAGTACCCGGTTGCTGACAACACCAGCGCCTCGGGCCGTGCCATGAACCGTCGCGTGGAAGTGACCATTTCCAACGACAACCAGCCAGTAGCACCGCGCTCTTCGATGAAGTAATGCGGTTGTAGCGGCACATAAAGAGCCCCGCCTGTTGCGAAACAGGCGGGGCTTTTTTGTGGCGGTTTCAAAATGCGAGCGATACGAAGTGTCGCTCGCGGTGCTGCTCCGCAGGCTATGGAGAGGATGGCGCCGACTTGCCGGTTTGAGGGTCAGGATAATTCGGAATTTCCCCCAGCCTGCGCAGGCCGTTGAAGTGCTGCGGATCATCCAGATAGCGAACCATGACCTCGCGCCATGTGGGGTCGCCGAAGGTCTGGACGTGAGGGCCGCGTGTCAGCTGCAGCACACGCGGCGGCGGTGCGGCCTGATACAGGCTGATGCCGTTGTGAAGCGGCACTAGCGTGTCGTCCAGGCTCTGGAACAGCAGCATCGGCGTGCCCTTGAGCTGCGGCATGCCGTTGATGGCGCTGTCGCCGTCCGGAATCACCCACGACAGCGGCCGTTTGATGGGCCACGTCAGCCACGACGTGCTGAGGGTATAGCGCGCGACCTCGCGGTAGCTCGCCGGTACGCTATCGAGCACCAGCGCCTTGACCCGCGCGCGCTGTTGCGGGTGCTCCGACAAGTAATGCACGGCCAGCGCGCCGCCGATACTTTGCCCGAGTACCACCAGCGGCTTGCCCTGCACCTCAGGCGCAGCGTTCAGCCAGTCAAAGGCCGCATCGATGTCCTGATAAACCGCCGGCAGACTCGGCTCGCCTTCGGACCGGCCATAACCGCGATAGTCCACCAGCAGCACTTGGTAGCCCTGCTCCGGCAACCACCAACTCCCCGCCAGGTGCCAGGCCATGTTGCCGCCGTTGCCATGCAGGTGCAGCACCGTGCCCTTCACCGGCACGCCGGGCTTGGCCGGCAGAAACCATGCGTTGAGTTTGGTGCCGTCGGCCGCCGTGAGGGTGACATCGCGCCAGGCGAGGTGGGCTTTGTCCGGCGTCAGCGGCAGACCGCGTTCCGGGTAGAACAGCCATTCGCTGCAGCCGCTGAGGGAGATGACCAGGAGCAAGGTAAGAAGACGCTTCAAGCGATGTCCTTCGATTCTGGATTTGCACACGACGGGAGACCTGACAGAGGCGCCGATTCATCAGCGCCCACAGACTCACAGAATATTCGAGTAGTCCGCTTCGATCCGGTCCAGGCTCAGGTGGTTGAGGAAGTTGGAGAAGCACATCCACGCCGACAGCGCGTTCATGTCGCGGAACTGGTCGGGCAGGTATTTGGGCGGCACCACCAGGCCTTCGTCCACCAGCTGACGCAACGTGCGCATGTCCTCCAGCGTGGTCTTGCCGCAGAACAGCAGCGGCACCTGCTCCAGCTTGCCCTTTCTCACGGCCAACTGGATGTAGTTGTAGACCATGATGAAGCCCTTGAGGTAGGACAGATCCTTGGTGAATGGCAGCCCATTCGGTACCGAGCCCCGGAATACCCGACTGGCGTTGCCGTAGCTTTCCGACATGCCGAAGCCTTGCTCGCGGTAGAAGTCGAACACCTGCAAAAAATCGGCGCCCTCCTCAGCCATGTGAATGGCGCGAGTGCGGTTGGTCAGCTTGCGCAGGCGGCTCGGGTAGGACGCAAAACCGATGATTTCCATCAGGATCGCCAGGCCTTCCTGGGTCACGGTCGACGAGGGCGGGCCTTTGGACAGGAAGGTGCAGATCGGCTGATTCTGCCCATTGAGCGTGGTGCCGACGTGCACCAGGCCTTCATGGACTTCAAGCGCCCGAACATCACGTTCGTTGAACATCGCGTCGCTGCGAATCTTGATGTAATCAGCGCCGGCCGCAGCGTCCGCCACAATGCCGTCGGATTCGAACACCCGGATCGTCTCCTCAGCCTCGCCAAACGTGCGATTGAGCCGGGTCTGCAGCATGGCGACGGCGTCTTTGGCCGTCAGGATTTTCGGCTCATCCTTGAGGTCCCCGCGACCGGCGAT
Organism: Pseudomonas sp. PS02290; assembly: GCF_029960075.1. Classification (NCBI taxonomy): domain Bacteria; kingdom Pseudomonadati; phylum Pseudomonadota; class Gammaproteobacteria; order Pseudomonadales; family Pseudomonadaceae; genus Pseudomonas; species Pseudomonas sp. PS02290. Next base: position 1,909 of record NZ_JASCOY010000019.1, on the reverse strand, counting down.
GTTGTTCAGGTAATCGGAGAGCATCATGCCGAGGTCGGACAGCGTCGGGTCGCCAGCGTGGAAGGCATCGGACGCCGCGCCGTACAGCTCCTGGGAGATCAGGCCGAAGTCCGGAGTGCCGCGGGCTTCAAGCATCCGGATGACCATCCGGTACTCTTTGCACATGCGGCGCATGATCTGCCCGACCGGGTTGAACTGGCCCAACTGCCGGGTGATGTCACGCTCGATGTTCTGGAACTCCAGCTTCACCGCGCCGGAATCAAACCCCAGCGGGCGATTTTCGTAGTACGCGCGGTCGACTTCCGGCAGGTGTTTGCCTTTGCCGTCGAGGAAGGTCTTGCGGATGTTGTCATCCCATTTCACGGCATCAAGGATTCGAATCGGCGTCTGCGCTACCACGATACGATCGGACAACGTGCGAATAGTCTGTTGGTATTCGTCCACCCGGTACCCCTTATTGAACCGTTTGCGCTATTTGGTCATGCGCTGATATTGAGCTGCTTTGAGAAAGACGTCGGAATTGGCCGGGTCGTCGAGGTAGGCAAAGACCTTGTCCATGGGACTTGAGATCAGCATACCGTCGCCCTTCACCGCATCGACCCGCTCGCCGTCGAGACTCTTCTGCTCGACCAACTGCTGAAACCGCTCCAGGTCCAGGTCATAGACCACCAGTTCGTCGGCACCGTTCTCGTTGTCGATCAGGTCGAAACCGGCGATGACGTAATTGCCGCCGTATTTGTCAGGCAGCGCGGCGGACACGTACCAGCGACTGCCGTGGCGCGACACGGTGAAGGCGTACTCGTCACGGTTTTTGCGATCGCCCTTACGGTAGCTGACCGCTTTGTAACGGTCGGGGCCGGCGCGGCTGATTTCCAGTTCGAGCGGCTCGCCCCAGGCATTTTTGCTGCTCCAGGTGCCGAGCAATTTGGGCGGGGCGGTGTTGCTGACCGGAATCGGGTCCTTGAACGTCACCAGGCATCCGCTCAACAGCGCGAACGACAGGGCGAGCAATACGCTCCAGACTCTCATCGGGTTCTCCTTGAGGTATCAGCCAGCCATCGGCTTGGCAGTGCCCAGTACCAGATGCATCTGGCGAGTAAGAATAGCGAGCATTTCTTCGTCTGCGCCGGGCCGAGGCCCGTTGAGCAGCCCCTGATATTCCATCCGGCAGATGAGCCCCGTCAACACTTGGGCGTCCAGTTGCGGCTGGACCGAGCCCATGACTTCAAGAAACTGGGCGCTGCCCTGCAATAGAATCTGCTGATGGGCACTCACCAGTGGCGCCAGACGCGGGTTGATCAGCGCTTCGAGGTGGAAGGCGTGCTCGGCAATGAGCTGGTCGCGACGGGTCAGCAATTGATGACGCACGTACTCCATGGTCATGCGCGCGATCTCATCCGCCAGCCGGGCGCGGGCCTCGGCGCTGCCGTCATTGCGCGCGACCATCTCGCGCAGCAGCGCCTCGGTGTTGGTCCACAGCTTGGCCATGTACGCCGCGCTGCGTTCAACGTATTGCGCGAAGGCATCGGTGAGCAGGTCATCGATGTCTTTGAAATAGTAAGTGGTGGCAGAGAGCGGCACTTGCGCCTCGGCCGCGACCGCGCGATGCCGCACGGCCCGGACGCCGTAACGGATGAGGATGCGCATGGCCGCATCGAGGATCTGTTGGCGACGCTGTTCACTTCCCTGTCGACTCGCCTTGCGGCCCTGGTACTGAACACTCTGTGCGACTGCCGTGGCCAGGCCAGCGGCTCCCTTTTGAGCGATCGTGCGGTTCACAACTGGATTTCCTTTTTTCGAGTCATTCACATCACAGCAACGTCAGCTTACGGCGGTGTCTGCGCCGACGTCATCGCGAGCAAGCTCACTCCTGCAATCGGCGGAGTGCCCCTGCAGGAGTGAGCTTGCT
>NZ_JASCOY010000199.1:0-2991 GCF_029960075.1 Pseudomonas sp. PS02290 | reverse complement strand
GGCGTTGCGCCTTGGCGCTCCGCACGCACTTGTTCGACCCAGCGACGCAGCGCGGTTCGGCCAATGCTGAGGTTGTCGCAGACTTCAGGGACTGATTGGCCCTCGTCCAGCACCATGGCCGCTGCTTTGAGTTTGAATTCGTTCGAGTAAGAAGTACGCATGCCCATAACACCTCCGATTTGGGCGCCATCTTAGCGCCCGATTGAGATGTCCAAAATCATTAGGCCAGTTCAAGCTCACTCCTACAGGGGTTGGGTTCAGCCAGCCAGATGCGCAGCCAATGCCTCAATCGCCTGTTCCGCCGTCTCGCTGCTGCCCGCCCAGGTACACGCCAGCATCAAATTGCGCGGCAGCCCAAAATCCTCCACCTGAAACCCTTGCCCATCAAAGCCTGCCGCATCATGGGCGATCTGCTCGCGCAACGCGCCATTCGCTGCGAAATACGCCCACACCGGTTTGCCCAGGGCAACCGCCATGCCCACTTCGAAGGCCGTGCCTGAATCCGGTTCGGCGCCGCGAAAGGGGTTCAGGTTGGCCAGCACCGCGTCGCAGCGTTTGATCATCGCAATGTTGGCGTTGCAAATGACGGCGGCGGCTTCTTCAGGCGTCATCCCCTGCGGCACTTCGTTGTCAAAAGGGTACAAACCCTCAAGACCGTGCTGGTCGCACAGGGCTTTCAGATAGCGGCCGTGCTCGATGGCGTCGGCGCGAAATACGTCGAAGCCCGCGAGATAGACAAGGGGTTGGCTGGTGGAAGGCATGGCGATCTCCTGGAAAATGCGTGGAGCGAGTCTAACGGGTGAGCAGTGCTCTTTGGTCCGCGCCGTTGATCGGGCCGGCGCCATCCTACAGCAGGCAGGGCTGGAATCTGTACGGATAACCAGTATCCTGACGCTCTCCCGTCAGCCTTTACGTGACCTCGCCGTGAGCCTTCCCCCCCTCGACAATCCGTTTTATTACCTGGAAAACTTCCGCCAGGTGCTGAACTGGATCGCCCAGCGCTACGACGACCTGCTCGATGAAGACGAGCGGCGTTTCATCGACGACTTTGCCCAACTGCCGCAACCTGCGCAGGCGCTGCTGGTGCGCATGGTCATGCGCAAAGGCACGCTGTTCCGCGCCAGCAAGCTGGATTACGCAGAAATCGGCGATGTCCGACTGGCCGCCGCACCCTTGCTGGAGTCCGGTTGGGTGGACGGCCAACCCCATCTCGATCTCCACGCCTTGTTTGCGTTGCTGCGCAAAGACGAACTGGGCCAGTGCTTCAAGGCCCACGGCGTCAAAAGCGCCGAGAAAAAATCCGACCTCCTGCAGCGCCTGCTGCCGATCTACGAAGCACCCCAGCGCCTGGAGCACTGGTTTGCCGGGTTCGAAGAAGTGATCTTCGCGCTGCAGGTCATGCCACTGTGCGACCGGCTTCGCCTGCTGTACTTCGGCAATCTCTACCAGGAGTGGTCGGAGTTCGTGCTGGCGGACCTGGGCATCTATCGCTACGAAAAAGTCGAATTTTCCGTCGAGTCCCGTGGCATCAACCAACGCGCCGACATCGACATCTGCCTGCACCTGCACACCTGCCGGCAGGCGCTGGACGACGGCATGGCACTGGCCGACCTGGCGCCTCAAGCGCTGGCCGTCGAGACCGACAACCCTTGGCTGGCCATGCGTCGCGCCAAGCTCTTGTTCAAGATCGGTCAGCAGGCCGAGCGTGAACAGGACTGGCCGCTGGCATTGAGCGTTTACGCGCAATCCAGCTACCCCGGCGCCCGTGTGCGGAGGATCCGCGTGCTCGAACGCAGCGAGCAATTCACCGACGCGATGACGCTGCTGCTGGAAGCGCAATCGGCGCCGGAAAACGATGAAGAAACCCAACACCTGCTGCGCATACAGCCGCGTCTGAAGCGCAAGTTGGGCGAGGGCAGCGTGCAGAAACGGTTGAAACGAGCCGTCACTCGGCTTGATTTGAGTGTGCTGCCGCTTCCCGATCACAGCGTCGAACGGCTGATCCAGCAGCACCTGGCGGAAGAGGGCAGCGAGGTGCACTACGTGGAGAACGCGCTGGTCAATTCGCTGTTCGGTCTGCTCTGTTGGCGGGCGATCTTTGCGCCGCTACCCGGCGCGTTTTTCCACCCGTTCCATAGCGCACCGAGTGACCTCTACAGCCCGGACTTCTACCAGCGCCGCGCGGCCCTGTTCGACGAGTGCCTGGCGCAGCTCGACGACCAGCGCTACGAAGCAGTGATCCGCGACACCTACGCCAGCAAATTCGGACTGCAATCGCCCTTCGTGTTCTGGGGCACCCTGACCCCGGAGCTGCTGGATCAAGCGCTGCACTGCCTGCCGGCGCAACACCTCAAACGCTGGTTCCGACGCCTGCTGCAAGACATCAAAGCCAACCGCACCGGCATGCCCGACCTCATCCAGTTCTACCCTGAACAACGCCGCTACCGAATGATCGAAGTCAAAGGCCCCGGCGACCGCCTGCAAGACAACCAACTGCGCTGGATCGACTTCTGCGCCGAACATGAAATGCCGGTTGTGGTGTGCTACGTGAAATGGGCGGAAGAAGATTTGCGGGCGGCGGGGTGAAACGGAATTGGCTTAGACGGCGACAGATTAATTTACGGTGAAGCGCTGTAAATAAATCAGTCCCCTTCAAACACAGTCAATAATCCCGGCGCCTCAGCTGGCCTCTTCCCGGCTAAAGCCGGTCCCACTAACAGCGCGCGTTGCATCAGTGAGACCGGTGACGCGGAGCGTCAGAGGATGCATTCCCACGCAGAGCGTGGGAACGATCAAGATCAGGTTGAGGGGTAAGGATTGTGCTGTTGATGTTGATCTTCCACCGAGAAAGTTCAGACGCCGCCAGTCGCGACTTGGGTGCAGGCTGAACGCAGGTCTCGCGGAGTGGGCCGAGCCGCATGGATGCGGCGAGAGCGCCGTCAGGACATGGATGTCCGTTCGGCGCGGGCCCACGGAGCGAGACCGGAGTGA
>NZ_JASCOY010000198.1:0-3058 GCF_029960075.1 Pseudomonas sp. PS02290 | reverse complement strand
CGGGGGGGGGGGGGGGGGGGGGGGCGCCCGCGGGGGGCCCCCCCCCCCCCCCCCCCGGCCCTGAAACCAGAGCGAAGACAGCATTCACATGAAAGACTCCGATTCAAAAAACGCGCCGATCTCCACTGACCGTCGCCGCGTCCTGCTGGGCCTTGGCGCTGCAGGCGCAGCGGTGGCCGGTGCCAGCCTGACCGGCAACGCGTTCGCCGCCACCGCGCCGGCGCAGGTCACCGAAGCACCGAAAAGCGAAAAAACCCAGGACCACAACGCGTTCCACGGCCCGCATCAGAGCGGCATCGTCACCCCGCGCCCAACCGCCGGGATGATGGTTTCGTTCGATGTATTGGCCCAGGATCGTGAAGACCTTGAGCGCATGTTCCGTACGTTGAACGAGCGCATTGCGTTTCTGATGACCGGCGGCCCTGTGCCCCAGGTCGACCCGAAACTGCCGCCACTGGATTCCGGCATCCTCGGCCCGGTGGTCACGCCGGACAACCTCACCATCACCGTGTCGGTGGGTGACTCGCTGTTCGACGACCGCTTTGGTCTGGAACCCGTCAAGCCCAAGCGTCTGCAGCGCATGGTCGGTTTCCCCAACGACGCGCTGGAAGCCGATTGCTGCCACGGCGACTTGAGCATTCAGTTCTGCTCAAACGCCCCGGACAGCAACATTCACGCCCTGCGCGACATCGTGAAAAACCTGCCGGACCTGCTGCTGGTGCGCTGGAAACAGGAAGGCAGCGTGCCCGCGCAAGCCCCGCTGAAACCGGGTCAGCCGCCAGAAAGCGCGCGCAACTTCCTGGGCTTCCGCGACGGCTCGGCCAACCCCGATTCGAACAACCAGAAGACCATGAACGAGCTGGTCTGGGTGCAACCGGGCAGCGACGAACCGGCCTGGGCCGCCAACGGCAGCTATCAGGCGGTGCGCATCATCCGCAACTTCGTCGAGCGCTGGGACCGTACCCCGCTGCAGGAGCAGGAGTCGATCATCGGCCGGGTCAAAACCACCGGCGCGCCGATGCATGGCAAGACCGAAACCGACGTCCCGGATTTCCAGAACGATCCGGAAGGCAAGATCACCAAGCTGGACTCCCACATCCGCCTGGCCAACCCGCGCACGGCCGAAACCCAGCGCAACCTGATCCTGCGTCGCCCGTTCAACTACTCGAACGGCGTGAACAAGAACGGTCAGCTGGACATGGGTCTGCTGTTCATCTGCTATCAGGCGGACCTGGAGAAAGGCTTCATTACTGTGCAGACACGCCTCAACGGCGAGCCGCTTGAGGAGTACCTCAAGCCGGTGGGCGGCGGGTATTTCTTCACCCTGCCGGGCGTGGTCGACAGCAACGATTTCATTGGCCGGTCCTTGCTGGCCGCCTCTGCCCACACAACAAAAACTGCCTGACAACCCTTACCTCACAGGAAGAGCTCTATGAAAAAGTCGCCCCTCGCTTTGTTGCTGACCTTTGGCCTGTTGCAGACATCGATGTCCGCGTTCGCCGCCACCGCGCCGCTGGATCTGGTCACGCCGGTTTCGGATTACAAGATCTACGTGACCGAGAACGTCGACACCCTGGCCGCCGACACGCAGAAGTTCACCGACGCGATCAAGAAGGGCGACCTGGCGACGGCGAAAAAGCTGTTCCCGACCACGCGTTTGTCCTATGAGTCGATCGAGCCGATCGCCGAACTGTTCAGCGACCTGGACGCGTCGATCGACTCCCGCGAAGACGATCACGAAAACGGCGTGAAAGCCGACGACTTCACTGGCTTCCACCGTCTGGAATATGCGTTGTTCTCGCAGAACACCACCAAGGATCAGGGCGTATTCGCGGACAAGCTGCTGGCTGACGTGAAAGAGCTGCAGTCGCGTATCGCTGGCATCACCTTCCCGCCAGAGAAAGTCGTGGGCGGTGCTGCTGCGCTGATGGAAGAAGTGGCGGCGACTAAGCTGTCGGGCGAGGAAGATCGTTACAGCCATACCGATCTGTATGACTTCCAGGGCAACGTTGACGGTTCGAAGAAGATCGTTGATCTGTTCAAGCCGCAGCTGGAGCAGTCGGACAAGGCGTTCGTGGCGAAGGTGGAGAAGAACTTTGCGACCGTGGACAAGATCCTGGCGAAGTACAAGACCAAGGACGGTGGCTATGAGACGTACGATAAGGTGAAGGAGCAGGATCGCAAGGCGTTGGCAGGTCCGGTCAATACGTTGGCTGAAGATCTGTCGCAGATGCGCGGGAAATTGGGTCTGAACTGATTCGTCAGGTACTCAAGAGCCCGCTTGCCGAGAGATCGGCAGGCGGGCTTTTTCATGGGCACGCCGGCTGTTGGATGGCGCTCTATCCATTATTTGTGTGTACGTGAATTAGGGTTCCGCCCTTACGGCGGGTCACTTTTTCCAACAGCCGAAAAAGTAACCAAAAAGGCCGTGCTCCTGGTTTGGCCCCTCCTCCGTCGGGGTTCCTTCACTCCGGTCCCGCTCCGTGGGGCCCGCGCCGAACGGACATCCATGTCCTGACGGCGCTCTCGCCGCATCCATGCGGCTCGGCCCACTCCGCGAAACCTGCGTTCAGCCTGCACCCAAGTCGCGATTGGCGGTGTTTGAGCTTTTTGTGTCCGAAGATCAAAAGCAGATCAAGGGCTTCCCGGCTGAAGCCGGTCCTACGGTGACCGCGGTGTTTGTAGGACTTGCTTTAGCCGGGAAGAGGCCGGATTGTTCGCTATCAGTTTGCGGCGTGACGATCGACGCCTTCCCTGCTGAAGCAGGTCCTACAGGACACCGCGTGCATTCAGTGGGACCGGCTTCAGCCGGGAATGGACGCGGAGCGTCCTGGGATGCATGCCCACGCGGAGCAAGGGCACGATCAGCAAAGCAGGTCCCACGGGGTGTACGCGGTGCTTTCAGTGAGACCGGCTTTAGCCGGGAAGAGGCCAGCTCAGGCGCCAACAATTTTGCTGATCGCACCCATCCTGTGGGAGCGAGCTTGCTCGCGAATGCTGCATTCCAAACACCAATTATTCGGCGGATGTACCAATGCCTTCGCGAGCAAGCTCGCTC
>NZ_JASCOY010000197.1:0-3305 GCF_029960075.1 Pseudomonas sp. PS02290 | reverse complement strand
AGCCGATCCTACAGTCGATGTCACTGCCGATCCCACTGGACGCATGCGATGCCTTGGTAGGACCGGCTTCAGCCGGGAAGAGGCCAGCTCAAGCGCCAGCAATTTTTGCTGATTGCACCCCATCCTGTGGGAGCGAGCTTGCTCGCGAATGCTGTATTTCAAACACCGGACATTCGGTGGATGTATCGACCCCTTCGTGAGCAAGCTCACTCCCACAGGTCCTCAGCATTTGCTCTGCCCTCGATCTGCCCTTGATCCGCTTTTACATTTTTCACCAAAAAAGACTAACCACTTAGCCGCCTCGTTCGTCTTTCAGGTAAGGCGCGCTTACCTGCGCCGTTCCAACACCACGAGGGATTACACATGAGCTTCGACAGCGAAAACACACAGTTCCAGGTCGTCATCAACCACGAAGAACAGTACTCCATCTGGCCCGACTACAAAGCCATCCCGGACGGCTGGAAAAGCGTCGGCGTCGAAGGCGACAAACAGACCTGCCTCAACCACATCGAAAGCGTCTGGACCGACATGCGCCCCCTCAGCCTGCGCAAGGCCATGGCCTGAACCCACCCCCTTCAGCCCCAGGAGCGTAATGCCCATGAACATGCGCATGCTCACCCCCGAACGCCTGCGCCTTGAAGCCGGCTTCCCCCTGCGCGTCCAGCCCGGCCAGACCGGCGTCTCCCTGGCCGCCGAAATCGACGCCCTGCGCAGCGTCGTCGACCACTCGCTTGAGCGCGACGGCGCCATCCTTTTCAGCGGCTTCACCCCCGAAGGCGTCGAAGGCTTCCAGCAGTTCGCCGCCTCCTTCGGCCACCCGCTGCTCAACTACGAATTCGGCTCCACCCCGCGCAGCCAGGTCGATGGCAAAGGCGTCTACACCTCCACCGAATACCCGGCGCACCGCTCGATTCCGCTGCACAACGAACAGGCCTACACCACCGAATGGCCCATGCGCATCTTTTTCTACTGCGCCAAAGCCGCCGTCAGCGGAGGCGAGACGCCGATTGCCGACAGCCGCCGGGTGTTCCAGCGCATCAGTCCGGCGCTGCGCAAACGCTTTGAAGAAAAGCGCCTGATGTACGTGCGCAACTACGGCAACGGCCTGGACCTGACTTGGCAACAGGTGTTCAACACCGAGCGCCACAGCGACGTCGAAGACTATTGCCGCCCCCGTGGCATCCAGTGCGACTGGAACGATGACGGCGACCTGCGCACCCGACAGTTGGTGCAAGGCGTCGCCCAGCATCCGCGCACCAAGGATTGGGTCTGGTTCAATCAGGCGCACCTGTTTCACCTGTCGAACCTCGACGAGGAGATGCAGGAAATCCTCCTCGACACCGTTGGCGAAGAAGGCCTGCCGCGCAACGTCTACTACGGCGACGGCAGCCCGCTGGAGGCCGATGCGCTGGCGGAAATTCGCGGCGTGCTGAGCGAATGCGAAGTGGTCTTCCCGTGGCAGACCGGCGACGTGCTGATGCTCGACAACATGCTCACGGCGCACTCGCGCAAGCCGTTCAGCGGCGAACGAAAAGTCGTGGTCGCCATGGCTGAAGGCGTCAGTGGCAACACCCTGCACACCCTTTCCTGAGTCCGATATTCATGCAGAAAACCAAGCTTGTTTACGTCTGGTCGCTGCGTAACGCCGCGGCGGACAAGGCCGGTCAATACGTCGATTACCACGGCGAGCAGCGCTACATGACCTCGCCGCTGGAGTACCTGGTCAAGGCGCTCAACGACACCGCTCTCGGCGATCACTACTCCCTGGAAGCGATCATCTACGACGAAAACCCCGAGTCCGCACGGGACCGCGAGAGCATCAAGGACTACGGCTTCACGCCGGGGCAGGGCGCCCACTGGTTCTACCCGGCGGGCCTGACAGTGCAGGGGCGCAAGGTCGATGACCTGCTGGAAAACGTGCCGTCCAGCTACCGCGCCTTGCCCTTGGGCGACAGCGCGCGGCCGGCCGGCAAGTCGGATTTCGAGCGACGTCTCGGCGAGCGGCTGCACGCGCTGGGCGCCGACGTTGTTGTGCTCGACGGGCTGCTGGTGATCCTTGATGAACTGGTGCGCGAAGGGGCTGATTTCCATCGGCGTATCTTCAACGCGCACCCGGGCATCACGCGTCTGGAATCGCCTTACGAGCGGCGCGGCGCCTACGCCACCCTCGACGCGCTGTACGGCGCCCGGGGCAAGAAAGTGGTCGACTGGACCACGCGGGAGATGGTCGACACGCCGGTGGTGAACATGACCGGCGCGTCGTTCCATTACGTCGACACCGGCATCGATTCCGGTGAAGTGGTGTTCGACGTGCTCGACACGCCCATCGCACCAGACGACACCATCCTCGAACTGCGCTGGAACAACTTCAACAACAGCCTGTTTCCCGCGCTGGAGCAGGGGTTGTGGGTGCTGGCGCGGCAGCGGTCTCATTGACCGCGCTCCGTTGAACGGGCGGTCAGCGCAGCGAGTCAGCACATGATTCCTGCGCTGGCGCCGCTGTTCATCGCCGATTTCGAGCATTACCGCGACGCGCTCGTGCTGCCGGACGATCCCCGCGTCGGCGTGCCTATGCGCACCTTTCTCACCGGCGACTACCTGAACGATGTACTCACGCGATTCGCCAGCGCCTACCCCGACAGCGACCCTCGCGGGCTGGCGTCGATCTGGAGCAAGTATTACTTCATCAAGCTGATTCCGCCGGTGGTCGCGGCGTCGTTGATCCTCGACCAGCAATTGCCGCTGCACCTCGATCAAGTACAACTGATCCTCAACGACGATGGCCTGCCTGCCGCGTTCAAGCTGCCTCACTCGGGACAGCGCTGGACGCCAACCCCGGCCGATGCTTTCGAGCGTTTCGATGACTTGCTGGAGCAGCACCTCAGACCGTTCATTGATGCCCTCGCGCGGCATTTTCGACTTTCGCCAAAAGTGCTGTGGAGCAACGCCGGCAACTATTTCGAGTGGCTGTTGGGCGTGCTCGCAAATGCCATGCCCCACGGCGATCTGACCCATGGTCACCAGTTGCTCAACGTGCAACTTCTCCCCGACGGAAGCCGCAATCCGCTCTACCAGCCCGTGCGCTACATCAAGGTCGACGGCCAGGACGAACCTAAGCGCCAACGCCGGGTGTGCTGCATCCGTTACCGTGTAAACGGCCTCGACTACTGCGCCAACTGCCCGCTGTCCTGACTGACCGCGCCCATAGGAGGAAACTGATCGTTCCCACGCTCTGCGTGGGAACGCCGGGTCGGGCGCTCAGCGCCCCTGAGAACACCCACAATCCCGCTTTACCCCAAAGCGAC
>NZ_JASCOY010000196.1:0-3311 GCF_029960075.1 Pseudomonas sp. PS02290 | reverse complement strand
CGGGTAATGAGTCGAGGTGCTCAGGCGTGCAGTTCGCGTCGTTGACTTCGTAATCGTCTTTGGCTTGGGCCGTATTAACCATTACGAGAGTTGCAAAAATCATTGATGCAGAAAAAGTAAAAAGGCGCACAACGAACTTCCCTTTAAAAAATGAGCCGTTTTTTTACCAACTAGCCATGCAATACACAAGCCCGAGATCCAGCCCAAAGCTCAAAGTAATTTCTCAACCACTTTGGCAGAGGCTGCATCGGAATGTCGGCGCCCCATGAAAAAAGCTGATCCAGGCCAACTGTTTGTATGCGAACGGGCGGACGTAGTTGAGCATCTTGGTCAGGACCGACATTCCAATACAGCTTCAAATCCAACCTAATCGCAAGGAGCACGATACATGGAACAAACCCTTCAGCAGCTACTGGCTGGACGCGTCAGTGCCTATGCCCTTTCTGATCGCCCTCGGGAGCTGATCGATGACGGTATCGACAAGATGTTCAAGAGTGTCGTCGAAGACGCATTTCGCTCCTACGGCACCATCGGCGAGTCAATCAAGGATGCAGTCAAGAAAGCGTTCCCGGCCAATGTCACTGACGTTTTTGAGCTGCAGCGCTACAACGCATTGATCGCAACTGCCCTGCGGGAGCGCTGGGAAGCCTCAGGAATGGAATCGGCAATTCTCGCCCAAGCAGATGCCTCAATTACAGAGGTGCTTACCGGCGAAGGTCTACTCACCGGGGAGGTTTCGCTGAAAGCGCTGCTGGAAGAATTCGTAGACGCCCACAAAGACGAAGCGGCCCAAGACCACTGGAGCGCGCCAGAAATTCGGATTACAGAGGACGACTCTCACACCCGAAAATTCGTCCACATCTACTTCGATCCCGAGCCCGAGGGTCAAAACATCTACAAATCAGCCCGCCGCAGCGACTACTCGCTGAAACACAACCTGCACGTGCTGATCGAGGGCGAGCGAGATACCGGCGACCGCTGGCAGCCTAAGGTCGCCTTCGGCCAGGTGTACAGCGCCCAGCTTGACGACAAAAAGGTTTCCCTGAAAAGAAGCGTCCGCAGCAAGTGGGAACGGATGCTTGCGTCTCTGTACTTCGGCAACGCGGTTCTGCTGATCGACTGCGAAGAAGGCGACTTTTCCTACGGTTTCGACGATTGAAAACCGCTCCAATGTCAGCCTGACGTTAACTGCCCGATGCCCTGGTACTCGCCAGCGCCAGGCCGCATCGGAGAGTGAGCGAAGCGTGCCCGAGCGGGCTGCAGCGCTAGGATCGCAAAGACCCGTAAACGTCCTGAGCCGGTAAGAGCGAGACGGTCAATACCAAAAATGCGGCGGGAAACAAGCAGGCATAGCGACCTGGTGTTTCGATCACTCTCCGATTCGGATGACACTGCGGCGTATAACTGCCCAATTGCATCATGACGGACTTGGCAGAGAGATAATCAAGGCTTGCCCAGCGCATCCAGTTCATCTGCTTCCTAGATGTTTGAGCTCGGGAAAATCAAGCAAAAAAAGGCGCCGTAGCGCCTTTTTTACGGGGGAGTTACTTAGCTTTAGTAAACGTTTCAATCCCGTTGCGCAGATGGCTGGTGATCTTGCCGTCGTCCCCCAGCTCCAAGGCTATTTTCTTCTGTTTCGTCACAAGAAGCTTGTCGGACTCGGGATACAAAAAGACTTCCACGTCCATATAGCCGTTTTCGTCTTTATCAATGTGTGCCAGAGCGCGATAGCCATCATCAGCCTTGGTAACAGTAAGTGTTTCGGACAACTCATCGGAATATTTCCAGACTCCAACAAAGTCCTTGCCCTTGTCACTGCAACCCACCAAGGCGGTGCAGGTCATGAGTGCGAAAATCAGATTTCTCATTTCATTTCTCCTTTTTGCAAATCTATTTCGTCCTTAGGGTTCAGCTTTTGCCACTCTTTCAGGACCCGGTGATTGCCACCACAGCTATCTACGCTTGATTAGTGCTGTGCAGTAAGCCGGGGCAGATCATACAGGAAACGACCATATGTCAGCGCCCGCCGCCTGCACCCCACTGAACAGGTGGCCACTGCCTTCCCAGTGAGCAAGCAACAGAGGATTGGCAGCCATGTAAACGACATTGACCCGGCCTACCGCATCAGGCGGCGCCGGCAAGTAAGGATCACGTAGGGAGGCCTCGTGAACCAGCGACATGAAAAGCCCCGCGTCGATGGGGCTTTTTTTCACCCAGCGTTTACCCGTCAGCACTCTCCCCTGTGCCCACTCGGCCTATGTCAGGCGGCCAGAGTGCTGACGAGTACACGCCCGAACGGAGAAAGGAACATGCACCAACTCATTCAGCAGAAAAGGGACACCCTGACCGCGATTCGGGCACGCGCCCACCTCGCCACAGCTGAGCTTTACGCCATGATCGGTAAAGAGCCACCCGCTCAAAAGATTCGCTACCAGGTGTCAGCAAAGAGCGCCAATGCCTGGCACATCGTCGAGATCACCAGCGGCAAGGTCGTTGGCTTCCGATTCAGCTACAAGGCGGCGTCCAATTACGCCCAGCAGCTGGAGTCGCGCGCCGATGGCGTGGTGGTGGAGCTGTCGCAGGCGGTGCTGCAATGATCGGCGAGAGCGTGCCGGACCAGCTCAAGCAGGCGATGGCGGAGATCGCCGCCAAGATTGAACACTTCCTCGCTACCGGCGAGAGGATCACGCTCATCGAACAAGGCGTCAGCGCCAACGCGCCGCTGCAGGGCACCACGAATCACTTGGAAACGCTCAAGACCAAGCGCGCTAAGCGTGCACCGCGGATTCGGGCGCTTGCCGAGGCCGGCCTTAATGCTCGCCAGATCGGCATGAAGATCGGCATCGATACCCGCACCGTCGCCCTAACTGCCCGAGAGCACGGCATCACCTTCACCGCAGCCACCTGATGCGGCGTCTATTCAAATGCGCCAACCAGCGCAGGCGGCAGACCTGGCTCAACATGCCAGCGCGCCAGATCGGAGATTCACCAGATGGAAAAGACAGCAGCGGCGAAACACTCGGCGGACTACCGTCGGCGCCAGAAACAGGAGAAGGAAAAGCTGGGGATCGAAACGCTGGAGGTCGATGCCCCAGTGGGCACTCGGTCGGGCATGACGCTTGCGATGAAGGATCACGGCTACAAGCAGATCCAAGAGCTGTGGCAGGATCTGGCGCTGTCATTCCTTGCAGCACCTCGCGAAGAGCAGGCGCGCCGGCTACGCAAACCTAGCGCGTCAGATTTTGTAGTTACTCCAAGACTAGCGCGCCAGTTGAAAGCGGCCGGCAAGGCCCAGGTGGATCCGGATGCAG
>NZ_JASCOY010000195.1:0-3386 GCF_029960075.1 Pseudomonas sp. PS02290 | reverse complement strand
GGGTGCAGGCTGAACGCAGGTCTCGCGGAGTGGGCCGAGCGGCATGGATGCCGCGAGAGCCGCCCCCCGCCATGGATGGCGGATGGCGGCGGGCCCACGGAGCGAGACCGGAGTGAAGGAACCCTGAGGAACGAAGGGCCCAACCAGGAGCAAGCACCCTTGGTTACTTGGGGATGGTGCGACTTTCGACTTTTCCAAGTAACTCGCCGAAGGCGAAACAGTCTGCCCCCAGGCAGACGCTCTTGATCTTAAAGACCTTGATCTTGATCTTGATCTTGATGTTGATCTTGAAAAAGCCTACAGATGCCCCGCCAACTCACACGCCTCCCGATCCGCCTTCTCATTCGCCCCAAAATCCTCCGCCAGCAAATCCACCAACCCCCGCACCGACGGCAACAACCCCCGCCGAGAAGGAAACACCGCATGAATCAACCCACTCGGCGGACGAAACCCCGGCAGCAACTCAACCAGCCGCCCCTCATGCAACGAATGCCGAACCATAATCTCCGGCATCTGCACCACCCCCACACCCTCCACCGCCGCCCGGTGCAAAGCATCCAGATCCGACGTCACAAAGCGCGGCTGATGAGCAACCTCGATCCGCTCACCCCCCGGCCCGATCAACGCCCAACGGTGCTCACGGTTAGCCGGCGCCAGATCCATACTCGGCAGCCCCACCAACTCCTGCGGCGTTCGAATCGTCCTGCCCTCCAGCAACGAGGGACGAACCACCAACCGCTGATGGCTCTCGCCCAACACCTTCATCACCAGATTCTCATCGCCCAGCGGCGGAAAACGCACCCTCAGCGCGATGTCATACCCCTCCCCCAACACATCCACCCGACGGTTCGTGCTCTCCACCTGAATCTGCACTTTCGGGTGCAGCACCAGAAACTTCGCGATCGTGTCACTCACCCCCATCGAACCCAGCGCCGGCGGGCAACTGATGCGCACGATGCCCTGGGGCTCGGACCTCGACTGCTCGACCACCTTCTCGGCGGCATCGGCCTCCACCAGCATCGCCACACAATGCCGGTAATAATCCAGCCCCACCTCGGTCACCGTGAATTTGCGCGTGGTGCGCTGGATCAGCCGCACCCCCAGACGATCCTCCAACTGAGCGATGCGCCGGCTGAGCTTGGTCTTCGGCACCTCGATCTTGCGCGCGGCGGCCGCGAATCCCTTGTTCTCGACCACCTGCACGAAATAGTACAAATCGTTGAAGTCGTACACGGTATGCCGCTCGCCTGGCCGAAAGGGGCTGAGATTGTCGCAGGTTGCCAATGGGCTGTCCTGCGTCGGAGCGTGCAAACGATCCAGTCAACACATTCAACGCCGTGCACCTCTTGACCTTGCCAGAAGGGCAAGGTTGATCCTTACTGGCAATCGACTTGCCGGAGTGCCCGCGATGCCCAGTGCCCACACATTTGATCTGCCCATTACCGGCATGACCTGCGCCAGTTGCGCCGGCCGCGTCGAGCGCGCACTGCGCAAAGTGCCCGGCGTTCAAGTCGCCACGGTCAACCTCGCCAACGAACGCGCGCACGTCGAGGTCAGCGGGCAGATCGACCCGGCTGTGCTGGTGGCCGCCGTCGACAAGGCCGGCTACGGCGCCAGTCTCGAACAGGACCCAGCCACCCAGCAAGCCGACCAGCGCAAACGCCACGACACCGAGCGCTGGCAGTTGATCGTGGCCATTGTTCTCGCACTGCCGCTGGTCTTGCCAATGCTGCTGCAGCCGTTCGGCGTCCATGGGATGCTGCCGGCGTGGTTGCAGTTCGCCCTGGCAACGCCGGTGCAATTCCTCCTCGGCGCGCGCTTTTACGTCGCAGCCTGGAAAGCCTTGCGCGCCGGCGCCGGCAACATGGACCTGCTCGTCGCGTTGGGCACCAGCGCCGGTTACGGTTTGAGCGTTTACCAATGGCTAAGCGCTGGCCCCGGCACGATGCCGCACCTGTATTTCGAGGCCTCGGCGGTGGTCATCGCCTTGGTCCTGCTCGGCAAATACCTGGAGAGCAACGCCAAGCGCCAGACCGCCAGCGCGATCCGGGCCTTGGAAGCCTTGCGCCCAGAGCGCGCGATCCGACTGGTTAACGGGCAGGAAGCGGACGTCGCCATCAGCGCCCTGAGCGTCGGCGATACGGTGGTGGTGAAACCCGGCGAGCGCTTTCCGGTGGATGGCGAGGTGCTCGAAGGCCAGAGCCACGCCGACGAAGCCCTGATCAGCGGCGAGAGCCTGCCGGTGCCGAAACAGCCCGGCGACAGGGTCACCGGCGGTGCAATCAATGGCGAGGGCCGGCTGCTGATCAGCACCCGGGCGCTGGGCGCGGAAACCGTGCTGGCCCGCATCATCCGCCTGGTGGAAGACGCACAGTCTGCCAAGGCGCCGATCCAGAAACTGGTCGACAAGGTCAGTCAGGTGTTCGTGCCCGTGGTCCTGTTGATTGCCGTCGCGACGCTGGCAGGGTGGCTGATGGCTGGCGCGTCACTGGAAGCTGCGCTGATCAACGCCGTCACCGTGCTGGTCATCGCCTGCCCCTGTGCCCTCGGGCTGGCGACGCCGACTGCGATCATGGCCGGCACCGGCGTGGCCGCACGCCACGGCATTTTGATCAAGGACGCCGAAGCCCTGGAACGCGCCCATGAAGTCACCACGGTGGTCTTCGACAAGACCGGCACGCTGACTTCCGGCAGGCCGCGCATTGCCCACATGGCCGCGCTCGACGGTGATGAAAACACCTTGCTGCAACTGGCCGGTGCGCTGCAGCGTGGCAGCGAGCACCCATTGGCCAAAGCAGTGCTGGACGTGACCGCCGAACGCGGGCTGAGCCTGGATAACGTCGGCAATAGCCGCGCGCTGGCCGGACGCGGTATCGCCGGCACCCTGCGAGGCCGCGAGTTGGCGCTGGGTAATCACCGCTTGCTGCAGGAAAGCGGCTTGCTGGAAGAAAGCGGCTTGGCCGGGGACGCTCTGCACGAGCACGCTCAGGCATGGGAAGCCGAAGGCCGCACGCTGTCCTGGCTGATCGAACTGAGCCCCCAGCGTCGGGTGCTTGGTCTGTTTGCCTTCGGCGACACCCTCAAGACCGGCGCCGTTGAGGCCATCGCGCAACTGAACGCCCGGCACATCAGCAGCCACTTGCTGACGGGTGACAATCCCGGCAGCGCCAGGGTGGTGGCCGAGGCGCTGGGCATCCGCGACGTGCACGCCGAAGTGTTGCCTGCCGACAAAGCCGCGACCGTCATGGCGCTGAAGAAAACCGGCGTGGTGGCGATGGTTGGTGACGGCATCAACGACGCCCCTGCCTTGGCCGCCGCCGACATCGGCATCGCCATGGGCGGCGGCACGGACGTGGCCATGCACGCCGCCGGTATCACGTTGATGC
>NZ_JASCOY010000194.1:0-3457 GCF_029960075.1 Pseudomonas sp. PS02290 | reverse complement strand
CTTGGGTGCAGGCTGAACGCAGGTCTCGCGGAGTGGGCCGAGCGGCATGGATGCCGCGAGAGCCGCCCCCCGCCATGGATGGCGGATGGCGGCGGGCCCACGGAGCGAGACCGGAGTGAAGGAACCCCGACGCAGGAGGGGCCCAACCAGGAGCAGGCACCCTTGGTTACTTGGGGTGCTTTTCCAAGTAACTCGCCGAAGGCGAAACAGTCTGCCCCCAGGCAGACGCTCTTGATCTTGATCTTGATCTTGATCTTGATCTTGATCTTGATCTTGATCTTGATCTTGGAAAGCGACCCACGATTGGATTGAACTTCTCACCCCGGAACCTGCCGACTACAGAGCTGCCGGACACACCGTCCGCTGAGAAATGGAGGCTTATACATGCCAGACGCAAACGGCAAAATCCGCTACGCAGTGGTCGCTGGAGGCTGGATCTCCCAAGGCGCATTCATGCCGGGACTCGAACAAACCGACAACTCCGTCATGACCGCCCTCGTCACCGGCGACCCCATCAAGGCCGACCAACTCGCGGCACTCTACGACCTCAAAAGCTACCACTACGACGAATTCGACACCCTGCTCAACTCCGGCGAAATCGACGCCATCTACCTGGCAACCCCCAACTTCCGCCATCGCGAATTCGCCGTTCCGGCACTCGAAGTCGGCATCCACGTGCTGCTCGAAAAGCCCATGGCCGCCAACGAAGAAGACTGCCTGGCCATCGCCGAAGCCGCCAAGCGCTCCGGCGCCAAACTGATGGTCGCCTACCGCCTGCACTTCGAGCCCGGCACCGTCGAAATGGTCCACCGCGTGCGCGCCGGCGACCTCGGCGATCTGCGCCTGTTCACCGCGACCTTCGCCCAGACCACCGACCCGGCCAACCACCGCATGCAGAGCGGCTTCGACGCAGGTCCCGTGGCCGACATGGGCCCCTACCCCATTAACGCCGTGCGCAACCTGTTTGCCGCCGAACCGATTGAAGTTCACGCCGTCGGCATCAAGACGCCGGGCCGCGAAATCAACACCTTCGACACGGTCAACGTGACACTGCGCTTTGCCGAAGAACGCCTTGCCACCTTCACGGTGAGTTACAGCCTGCCGTCCACAGAGCGTTTCCAGCTGATCGGCACCAAGGGCGAGTTTGAAGCCTCGCCCTGCTTCGGTTTCGGCGAAGGCGTGGCGATCGGTTACCGGGCGATCATCGACGGCCAGACCACCGAGCACACCCACCCGGTGGTCGACCAGTTCGGCGGTGAGACCCAGTACTTCTCCGACTGCATCCTGCAGGACCGCGAGCCCGAGCCGGACGGCGACGAAGGCTGGCGCGACGTGCGCGTGGTCGAGGCCATCGAACGCGCGCTGACCACCGGCCAGCCGCAGAAGCTCGAGCCCCTGCCGGAACGCCCGGGCATCAGCATCGAGCAAGCCCGTCGCCTGCCGCTGGCCAAGGTGCCCGAGTACATCAACACGGACGAGCCGAACGCCTGATCGACTTATGGGTCGGGTATGACTACCCGACGCATGTTGATCACCGCTCAATGCCCGGCTATTTTGATGGCCGGGCCTTGCTCAGCCCCCCCTCACGGCTGCGCGCCTTGCGGCTGAAAAAATGCAGTTGTATGATGACTGTCGACTTTGCGATGAGCCGCTGAGCTTGTCGCCGCTACGCTTCATACGATTTCGAATTCCCCATCAGGCTAAATGCCTGATCGATTCGCCCCAAAAATAACAGGAGAAGCAGATGCCTACCGTTCTCGGTCAGAACTTCATCGGCGGCGCCCGCAGTGGCCTCGGCGAAGCACGCCATAAAAGCCTCGACGCCACCACTGGCGAAGCACTGCCCTACACTTTCCATCAGGCCACCGACGCGGAAATCGACGCCGCTGCCTCGGCCGCCAAAGACGCCTTTCTTGAATTCCGCCAGTTGAGCCCGGCCCGTCGCGCCGAGTTCCTTGATGCCATCGCTGACGAACTCGACGCCCTGGGCGATGACTTCGTGGCCCTCGTTTGCCAGGAAACCGCGCTGCCGGCCGGTCGTATCCAGGGCGAGCGTGGCCGTACTTCCGGCCAGATGCGCCTGTTCGCCAAAGTCCTGCGCCGCGGCGACTTCCTGGGCGCGCGTATCGATCAAGCCCTGCCGGATCGCAAGCCGCTGCCACGTGTCGACCTGCGCCAGCAGCGCATCGGCGTGGGCCCGGTGGCCGTGTTCGGCGCCAGCAACTTCCCGCTGGCCTTCTCCACCGCCGGCGGCGACACCGCTTCGGCACTGGCTGCCGGTTGCCCGGTTGTGGTGAAAGCCCACAGCGGCCACATGGCGACGGCTGATCTGGTGGGCAACGCTATCATTCGCGCTGCCGAAAAAACCGGTATGCCAAAAGGCGTGTTCAACATGATCTTCGGCAGCGGCGTCGGCGAAGGCCTGGTCAAGCACCCGGCCATTCAAGCGGTCGGCTTCACTGGTTCGCTGCACGGCGGTAACGCCCTGTGCAAACTGGCCTCCGAGCGTCCGCAGCCGATTCCGGTCTTCGCCGAAATGTCGAGCATCAACCCGGTGGTCCTGCTGCCAGGCGCGCTGACGGCTCGCGGCACTGCCATCGCTGGCGAACTCGCCGCTTCCGTGGTCATGGGCGCAGGTCAGTTCTGCACCAACCCGGGTGTGGTCATCGGCATTCGCTCCCCTGCTCTGACCGCGTTCACCGAGCAGCTGACCGAGCACATGGGCGGTCAGCCACCTCAGACCATGCTCAACGAAGGCGGCCTGCGCAGCTACAGCAAAGGCGTCGAGAAGCTGCTGGCGCACAAGAGCGTCACGCACCTGGCCGGCAAGCCGCAGGAAGGCAAGCAGGCCCAGGCTCAGCTGTTCAAGGCCGACGTCAGCATGTTGCTGAACGGCGACGAATTGCTGCAGGAAGAAGTATTCGGCCCGACCACGCTGCTGATCGAAGTGGCAGACGACGCGGAACTGAAAGCCGCACTGCTGGCCCTGCGCGGCCAGTTGACCGCCACGCTGATCGGCGAAACCGCCGACTTGCAGAAGTACCAGTGGCTGGTGCCGGTGCTGGAAGAGAAAGTCGGCCGCATCCTGGTCAACGGCTACCCAACCGGTGTTGAGGTGTCCGATGCCATGGTTCACGGCGGTCCTTACCCGGCGACCTCCGATGCGCGCGGTACGTCGGTAGGCACCCTGGCGATCGATCGTTTCCTGCGCCCGGTCTGCTACCAGAACTACCCGGACAGCCTGCTGCCGGCGGCGCTGCAAAACGCCAACCCGTTGGGCCTAAAGCGCCTGGTGAACGGCGAATGGAGCACTGACGTCATCGCATGATGAAGGGGCTTGATTCGTCAGGTCCGATTCGTCAGACCTGAATCCTCAGACCTGAATCCTCAGACCCACAAAAACGGCGCGACCCTGTAAAGGGCCGCGCCGTTTTTTTTCCTGATGACACGTCTGGAG
>NZ_JASCOY010000193.1:0-3517 GCF_029960075.1 Pseudomonas sp. PS02290 | reverse complement strand
GCGCCACACCGGTCGCTCCCACAGGGGTTGCGCGGCCTTGTAGGAGCGACCGGGGTGGCGCTCCACCTTGCTCGCGATCAGGGGGCGATGCGGTATTGCGGGTGTTTACAAGATCCGCACGCGCAACGATTTGCCCTTGATCTTGCCGTTGTTCAAACGCTCCAGTGCCTGCTTGGCCATGCTGCGTTCCACGGCGACGTAGGCCTGGAAATCAAAGATCGCGATCTTGCCCACCTGAGTGCCGGGAATGCCGGCTTCGCCGGTCAGCGCGCCTAGAATGTCGCCAGGGCGCAGTTTGTCTTTGCGGCCGGAACCGATGCACAGCGTGGTCATCGGCGGCAGCAGCTTGCCGCCTTCCTTGCGCTCCAGTTGGTCGTATTGCTGCCAGTTGAGCGGCGCTTTCTGCAGTTCTTCAACGGCGCGGGCGCGCTGGCTTTCGCCGGGCGCGACGAGGCTGACGGCGATGCCGGTCTCACCCGCACGACCGGTACGGCCGACGCGGTGAATGTGGATTTCCGAATCCCGCGCCAGTTCGACGTTGAGCACCATGTCCAGCCCGTCAATGTCCAGACCGCGCGCAGCGACGTCAGTGGCCACCAGCACCGAGGTGCTGCGGTTGGCGAACATCGCCAGCACCTGGTCGCGGTCACGCTGTTCCAGATCGCCATGCAGGCCGACGGCAGACATGCCCTTGGCGGTCAGGTGATCGACCACTTCCTGAACCTGCTGCTTGGTGAAACAGAACGCCACGCAGGACTGTGGACGGAAATGATCGAGCACGCGGACCACCGCTTCGAGGCGTTGCTCTGGCGCGATTTCATAGAAGATCTGCTCGATCTGGCTGTCGGCGTGGAGCGCTTCGACCTTGACGGTCTGCGGGTCGCGCATGAATTTCGAGGACAGCTGCTTGATGCCGACCGGGTACGTGGCCGAGAACAGCAGGGTCTGGCGACGCTTGGGCGTCTGCTCGATGATGTCGGCGATGGCGTCGTAGAAACCCATGTCGAGCATGCGGTCGGCTTCGTCCAGCACCAGCGTGTTCAGGCCGTCCAGCACCAGCGAACCCTTGCGCAGATGCTGCTGAATGCGACCCGGTGTGCCAACGATGACGTGCGCGCCGTGCTCCAGCGAGCCAATCTGCGGGCCGAAAGACACGCCGCCGCAGAGGGTCAGGACCTTGATGTTGTCTTCGGAACGCGCCAGACGGCGGATTTCCTTGGCCACCTGATCGGCCAGCTCACGGGTGGGGCAGAGCACCAACGCCTGGCAGCCGAAGTAGCGCGGATTGATCGGATTGAGCAGGCCGATGCCGAATGCAGCGGTCTTGCCGGAGCCCGTCTTGGCCTGGGCGATCAGGTCCATCCCCTTGACGATCACCGGCAGGCTCTGCGCCTGAATCGGCGTCATCTCGGCATAACCAAGGGACTCCAGGTTAGCCAGCATGGCGGCGGAAAGGGGCAGTGAGTTAAAAGCGGTGTTAGTCACGGGACGGGCCTGCAAAACAAAATGTCGCGCAGTGTATCAGGTCGCGACCCCTGCCTTGGGGCCGCGCGCGATAAATGGTGAGTGGGTCACGCCTCGATCTCGGGCTCCGGTTGCGGTTTGCGCGCCGGTGCTTCGGGGGCCATGCGCGGCGATAGCTGCAGGAAGATCGACGCCGCCAGCATCGCCAGCACGCCGACGCACAGGAAGGTCAGCTGAAACGCGCCGAGCACGTCGCTGACTTCACCCGTCGCCACGTCGTCGCTGAATCCGCCCAGCAAGGCGGCCGCACAGGCGACGCCAAGACTCAGGGACAACTGCGCGACCACCGACAGCAAACTGTTGCCGCTGGCGGCACTGGCGTCATCGAGATCGATCAGCGTCACAGCGTTCATCGCCGAGAACTGCAGCGAGTTGACCCCGCCCAGAAACGCCAGATGAATCAGCAGCAGCCAGTACGGCGTGTCGGCACTGACCAGCGCCATGCTTGCCAGCAGAACACCCAGCAGCAGGGTGTTACCGGTGAGCACGATGCGATAACCCAACCGTTCAATGGCTTTGGTCGCCAGAGGCTTGGCGAACATCGCCGCGAGCGCCAGGGGAATCATGCTCATGCCCGCATGTGACGGCGAATAACCCAGAGCGACTTGCAGCATCAGCGGCAGGAGGAAGGGCAGGGCGCCGCTGCCCAGTCGGGCAAACAGATTGCCCATGATGCCCACCGCGAAACTGCGGGTCTTGAACAGCTGAGCGGAGAACAGCGGCGCTTCCACATGACTGGCGCGCAACCAGTACGCGGCGAGACACGCCATGCCGCCGAACAGCAGCATCACCACCCGCAAGTGCGGCAGATTCAGTTCGCCGAGGCCTTCCAGCGCGATGGTAATCAGCACCATCGACGCGCCAAACAGGCCGAATCCCACCAGATCAAAACGCGTGCGTCCGCCGCCCTCAAGATCGGGGATGAATTTGCGCACGGCAAAACACCCGAGAATCCCCACCGGAAGGTTGATCAGGAAGATCCAGTGCCAGCTCAGGTACTCCACCAGCCAGCCGCCGACCGTCGGGCCCATCAGCGGGCCGAGCAGGGCGGGCATGGTGATGAAGCTCAACGTGCGCACCAGCTCGGTTCGGGGGTAGGCGCGCAGCACAATGAGCCGTCCTACCGGCATCATCAACGCACCGCCGAGGCCCTGAATCACCCGCGCGCCCACCAGCATGCCGACGGAGTTGGATACCGCACACAGCAGCGAGCCGAAGCTGAACAGCAGGATGGCGCTGAAGAAGATGCGCTTGATGCCGAAGCGGTCTGAAATCCAGCCCGACGCGGGGATCAGCAGGGCGATGGTCAGCATGTAGGCGATGATCACCGACTGCATGCGCAACGGGTCTTCGGACAGCGAGCGGGCCATGGACGGCAGCGCGGTGTTGAGGATCGTGCCGTCCAGGCTTTGCATGAAAAAAGCGATGGCGATGACCCATGGCATCCAGCGCAGGGTGCGGGCGTCCAGCTGCGGTGTTGAGGTCGGCATGTGGATCGAGGGTCCTTATGGTTGCGGGAAACGGGCCAATTAATTATCGGATGTAACTGCTGGGAGCACGGCCCCGGTAGAAGCTCTCACTGCTGAAGCACGGTCCTTGTGGGAGTGAGCTTGCTTACGAAGACGCCCTGACAACCGCCCCATCTCTGCAGCCTGATTGCCAGCATTCGCGAGCAAGCTCGCTTGTATGGTTAGACTTGAAGGGGTGGTGGGACGAACAGTTCGCATCTGACTGCTGCAACAGTACAGACCGTGGGAGACCTCGCCCCACCCCTTCCACCAAAAGCGCCGATAAAGAATGCTTCGTTCAAGCGACGATAGAAACAAGCCTGCGCCTCTGGGTGAAACCCCTCCAAGCCGTAAAACCTTAACGTGGAGAAGTGTCCATGGCAATGCACGTTTCGAAGTCAATCGTGGGCGTGGATGTCGCCAAAGTTGAACTCGTTATTTACGAGCCAGATCAGGATTTGCTCACCTCGATAACCAACGACAAG
>NZ_JASCOY010000192.1:0-3582 GCF_029960075.1 Pseudomonas sp. PS02290 | reverse complement strand
GGACATGGATGTCCGTTCGGCGCGGGCCCACGGAGCGAGACCGGAGTGAAGGAACCCTGACGAAGGAAGGGCCAAACCAGGAGCAAGCACCCTTGGTTACTTGGGGATGGTGCGACTTTCGACTTTTCCAAGTAACTCGCCGAAGGCGAAACAGTCCGCCCCCAGGCGGACGCCCTTGATCTCAAGTATCTTGATCTTTAAGGGGAACCCGCCCGCAACCGCAATAGACGAGCCCCGTCAAACGGATCAACCAACCAATGCCCCCGCACCCCGAAAACGTCACCCAATAACTCCGGCGACAACACATCAAACGGCGAACCCAACGCCACCAACCTCCCGCCATCCATCACCGCCAGACGATCACACCCCAGCGCCTGATTCAAATCATGCAACGCCACCACCGTCGTCACCGGCAAATCCTGCACCAACCGCAAAATCGACAACTGCTGCTGAATATCCAAATGATTCGTCGGCTCATCCAGCAACAACACCTGCGGCCGCTGCGCCAAAGCCCGCGCAATATGCCCCCGCTGCTGCTCCCCACCCGACAACGTATGCCACGCCCGATGCGCCAAGTGCTGCACACTCACATCCGCCAGCGCCTGCGCCACAATCCGGTCATCGTCCGCGCCCCACGGCGCCAGCGCCGACAGCCACGGCGTACGGCCCAACTCAACCGCCTGCAACAGACTGATCGAGTCGCCGGTCTGCGCGTGCTGCTCCACCACCGCCACCTGCCGCGCAATGTCCCGCCGACTCAGCGACGACAAGCGCCTCCCGCCCAAGTGAACGTCGCCCCGAGACGGATTTTGAATCCCCGCCAGCAACTTCAGCAGCGTCGACTTCCCCGAGCCATTCGGCCCGACGATCCCCAGGTTTTCCCCCGGCCGAATCGCCAGGCTCACCCCACTGAGCAGTTGCGCGCCCTTGACCGAATAACTCAGGTCACTCCCTTCCAGCATGGTGCCGGGCACCTCCTCACGGGCGTTCATCGAGGACGATTCCCGCGGACCAGAATCATGGCAAAAACCGGCGCGCCCACCAGCGCCGTGATGACCCCGATCGGCAACACCTGACCCTTGATCAAGGTGCGCGACAGCACATCGGCGGCAATCATGAACAGCGCGCCAATCAGGGCGCTCAAGGGCAACAACCGGGCATGACGCACCCCGGCCATCAGGCGCACCGCGTGGGGAATCACCAGCCCGACGAAGCCGATGGAGCCGACGATCGACACCATCACCGCCGTCATCAGCGCGGCGGTGAGAATCAGCACGGCCTGCACCCGGCGCACCGGAATGCCCAGGGACGCCGCTGAATCGCTGCCAAAGGTGAACGCATCCAGCGCGCGCCGATGCCACAGGCACACCAGCAAGCCGAGCACCACGACCGGCACCGACAGCGCCACCGACGACCAGCGCACGCCGCTGAGATTGCCCAGCAACCAGAACATGATCCCGCGGGCCTGCTCGGCATTGGCCGACTTGGTGATCAGGAAGGACGTCAGGGCGTTGAACAGCTGGGACCCGGCAATGCCCGCCAGGATGATCTGACCGGCAGCGGTCTGGCCCCGAGAGGAGCGGGCGAGCAAGGCGACCAGCGCGAAGGCAGCGATTGCCCCGGCAAACGCGCCGGTGGACAGGGAGATCGTCCCGGCACCGATGCCGATGATCGCCACCAGCACTGCGCCGGTCGAAGCCCCGGCGGAAATGCCCAGCAAGTAGGGATCGGCCAGCGGGTTGCGCAGCAGCGATTGCAAGACCACGCCCGACACCGCCAGCCCTGCGCCGCAGGTGGCGGCCACGATGGCCCGGGTCAGGCGGTAATTCCAGACGATGCCCTCATCGATGGGGTCGAGGGGATAGCCTGCGGCCCACAGCTTGTTCGCCAGCACCTGAACGATCACCGGCAGGCTGATCGACGTCTCGCCGATCGCCACGCCCGCCAGCACCGCCAACGCCAGCACCGCGAGGGCCCAGGCACCGTGGCCGAAGATTCGGGCGATGCTTGAGCGGGACATTCTCAATGACGTCATTGCGCTTGAGTGGCCTGGGCCAGTTGTTCGATGCCGTCAAACAGCCTGACGCTGGACTCCATGGCGCTGGCATCCATGATCACGATGCGATTGTTTTTCACCGCATCCATATTCCGTGTGACCGGGTCCGAGCGGAGGAAGGCCAGCTTCTTCTCGTGATCGTCGGCCGGGAAGCGGCGACGGTCCATGCGCGCGATGACCAGCACGGTCGGGTTGGCCTTGGCGATGGTTTCCCAGCCCACGGTCGGCCATTCCTCGTCGGAGTCGATGACGTTACGCATGCCGAGGGTGTCGAGCATGAAGTTGGGAATGCCCTTGCGTCCGGCGACGTAGGGGTCGACGTTGATGTCCGGGCTGGAAAACCAGAACACCGCCGAGACGGGCGGGTTGGCATGGGCGTTCGCCTGTGCAACGGCCCGGGCCAGCCGCGCCTGGTAATCCGCGATCAGCCGTTCGCCACGGTCCTGCACGTCGAAAATCTGCGCCAGCTGCCGCAGGCTTTTGTACAGCGTGTCGATGCGGAAGGCTTCGAGGCGCGTGCCGTCGGCGCCGACCCGGTTGTTCTTGCCCTCGCAGTCGGACGGCAGGATGTAGGTGGGGATGCCCAGGTCGCGAAACTGCTCGCGGGTGCCAACGGCGCCCTGTGGCCCGACCATCCACTCAAACTGCACCGGGACGAAATCCGGGCGTTTGCCGATCACCGATTCAAAACTCGGCGCGTTATCCGCGAGCCGAGCGATGCCATCGTTGAGGGGGTGGTACTGGGGCAGGACGGGGTTGAACCATAGCGACGTGCCGATCACGTTCGGGCCCAGTCCGAGGGCGTAGAGCATCTCGGTGGCCGCCTGGCCAATGGTCACGGTTTTCTGCGGCACGTGGGTGAAGGTCAGCGCTTGGCCGCAGTTGTCCACGGTCAAGGGGTAAATCGTCGACGCCGCGAGGGCGGCAGTGGGCAAGGTCAGGGTGACGAGCAGGGCGGCGAGGCGGCGCAGCGGCATGAACAGCGATCTCCAGATAGCCTGAATGCTTGGCGAAGCAGGCACTGGAAAGTCCATCCCGACAGGCGCTCCTACGATGAGGGCGAGCACAGCGCGCGAACGACGCACGAACGGAAGTCCTTCCCCGGACACCCCGCCGGTGAATGAATATGCTGGCCGGCAGGTCTCCTGACTGGCGCTTCATCGCCGTGCTTCGGCCTTCCCGGGGTGACCCAGTGGCAAACAGGAAGCAGGGCTCAGCGCCTACAGTTGCGGGGACAGTTCCCTTTCAGCGCGCAGCACGCGCCTGGGGATTCCCTATTAATTCCGAGCGGAAACCGGCGGCGGGGATACTAAACGATTCGGCGGGTGGAGGCGAATGCGGAGGCCGTGCGCCGGAGCGCGGCTAAACACCTGGCAGTAGCGGGAGCAGCACTAAACCTGCGGGAGATGCAAAAGCTGAAGGAGATGCAGCGCCTGAAGGAGATGCAAAACCTGTGGGAGTGAGCTTGCTCACGAAGAGGACAGTCCATCCGCTAAATCTTCAGCGGCTGGAATGCAGCCTTCGTG
>NZ_JASCOY010000191.1:0-3585 GCF_029960075.1 Pseudomonas sp. PS02290 | reverse complement strand
AGCTTGCTCGCGAAGAAGGCATTATTACCGCCGCAAATTTAGCGGATGTTCTTGCCTCTTCGCGAGCAAGCTCGCTCCCACCAGTCCCTATCTCACTAGATACATCTCCGGCGCCGACGTGCCTCCACCGCCATCCCTCCCCGCTGCAGTGATCATCCGCGCTATGATTCGGGCCGTTGCCTGTCCGAATCGCCAAGGAGCCTTCCTGCATGTTCGACTTCTCCGCTCAGCTCAAACAGCGGTTCGCCGCCCTGCAGAGCAGCGCCCCGTTTTTCTCCCTGCGTTACGTCAAACAGACCAGTCAGCATCTGTCGGTGCGCAAGAACGTCGCCGAGCCGCCGCAATTGAGCATCGACGAAGGCGCGATGCTGACCGTGCGCATCAATGGCGTCGAAGCCTATGCGGCCACCAACGACATCTCCCAGCGCGGCCTTCAATCGGCGCTGGAACAAGCAGAGACTCAAGCGCGACAACTGGCCCCGCATTCGCTGCTCGACCTGGGCGACCATGCTGTCGCCACTGCCCGCGCCGATTACCTCTCGCCCAACCTGCAAAGCGCGTTTCCATCGCTCAGCGATTGCTATGCCCTGCTCAACGCTGAATCGGCGTCCGTGCCCAGGGACGAGCGTCTGGTCAACTGGCAGGTAAGCCTGGGCCTTGAGAACGTCGAGCAGATCTACCTGAACAACGCCGGCGCCGAGATCCGTCAGGCCCAGCGCTTCGTCTTTCCCGGGCTGACCGTCACGGCCTACGACGGGCAGGACAGCCAGACCCGCAGCCTGGGTCGCGAGAACTTCGGCCAGCAAGGCGGCGCGGAAGTCATCACTTCGTGCGGGATCATCGGTGCGGCGGTCAACGTCGCCGATCAGGCGCTGCAACTGGTCATGGCGCCAAACACGCCCTCCGGCCCGCGCGATCTGTTGCTGACGCCCGACCAGATGACCCTGCAAATCCACGAATCCATCGGTCACCCGCTGGAGCTGGACCGCATCCTCGGCGATGAGCGCAATTACGCCGGCACCAGCTTCGTCAAAGCCAGTGACTTCGGCACGCTGCAATACGGCTCAAGGCTGCTCAACGTGACCTTCGATCCTGAAATCCCCGAGCAAATGGCGAGCTACGGCTTTGATGACGACGGCACACCGGCGAGCAAGCAATTCCTGATCAAGGACGGCGTATTGGTGAGGCCGCTGGGCGGCGCGCTGTCGCAATACCGCAGCGGCATGGAAGGCGTCGCCAATAGCCGCGCGTCCAGCTGGAACCGCGCACCCATCGACCGCATGGCCAATCTGAATATCGAGCCGGGCGACCAGTCGATGGCGCAGCTCATTGGCGGCATCGAGCACGGCATTTTGATGAGCACCAACCGCTCGTGGTCGATCGACGATGCGCGCAACAAATTCCAGTTCGGCTGCGAATGGAGTCAGTTGATCGAGAACGGGGAGATCAAGGGCGTGGTGAAAAACCCGAACTACCGCGCGATCTCCGCCCAGTTCTGGCGCAACCTCAGCGCGGTCGGCGACGCCAGCACCTTCAAGGTCCTCGGCACGCCCAACTGCGGCAAAGGCGAGCCCAATCAAGTGATCCGCGTGGGGCACGCCTCGCCCGCTTGCGTGTTCGCCAGCGTTGATGTTTTCGGAGGTGACGCATGATGTCCCATCAAGCGCAATTCAAGGCTTTGGCCGAATGGCTGCACGGCGCGGTCACGGCAGACGAGCGTTACACCCTCAGCTACGACGCCGAAGCGTCGGACTTCATTCGCTTCAACCACGCCAAGGTGCGTCAGGCCGGCCACGTGCAGCAGGCCAGCGTGACCTTCAAGCTGATCGCTGCAGGCCGTCACGCAAACCTGAGCCTGACGCTGTCGGGCGATGGCGAGGTGGATCGACAGCGCCTGAGCGAAGCCCTGACTCAGTTGCGCGAGACCCTGACGCTGTTGCCGGAAGACCCTTATCTCCAGTTGAACGAAGAGGCCTGGCAGAGCAGCAACGTGCAGGAGACGCCGTTGCCGGACAGCGCCCATGTGGTCGAGCAGATCGCGCAACTGGGCGAAGGGCTGGATCTGGTCGGCATCTACGCCGCCGGGCCGATCTATCGCGGTTTCGCCAGTTCCAGCGGTGCGCTGGGCTGGCATCAGGCCAACAGTTTCAATTTCGACTGGAGCCTGTTCCACGAGAACGGCCAGGCGGTAAAAGCCAATTACGCCGGCCACACCTGGACGGACGAAGGCTTTGCACGGCGCTTTGCGCTGGCCCGTGAGCAACTGACGTTTCTTGGCCACCCGGCACATGCCCTCGCGCCCGGGAAATACCGTGCCTATCTGGCGCCCGCCGCACTGGAAGAAGTCATCGGAATGTTGTGTTGGGGTGGTTTCTCCGCGCAGTCGCTGGCCGACAAGACCAGTCCCTTGCAGCGGCTGTACGACGGTCACGCCACGCTGAGTCCGCTGGTGAGTGTGAACGAGCAGGTCAGCGGCTCGTTGTCCCCTGCGTTTTCCGGCGAGGGTTATCCGCGCATGGACCTGTCGCTGGTGGCCGAAGGCGTGGCCCGGGATCGCATGATCGACTCGCGCAGCGCTGCCGAATACGGCCTTGTCGCCAATGGCGCAGGCTGGGGCGAGTCGCCGAGTGCGCTGAGCATGGAAGGCGGTTCGCTGGCGCTGGATGAGGTGTTGGAAGCGCTGGGCACGGGCCTGTACATCAGCAACCTGTGGTATTTGAATTTCTCGGACCGCACCGCCGGGCGCATCACGGGGATGACGCGCTTTGCCACGTTCTGGGTCGAGGACGGGCAGATCAAGGCGCCGGTCAATACCATGCGTTTCGACGACAGCATCTTCAGCCTGCTGGGCACCGCACTGGAGCAACTGACCACAGAAAGGGAACTCCTGCTGTCGACGAGCACCTACAGTCAGCGCCAGACCGCCTCGAATCTGCTGCCCGGTGCGCTGCTGAGCGGGTTGACGCTGACGCTGTAATGCATCGGGCTGTCTGGCTGCTGGCGGGCAGCCACTGAGCTCTGTATGTGGGAGATTCTATGGTTGTCATCAAGCCAAAATCCCCCCTTTCGGTTGATATTCGCTTTGGTTTTTCATCAGGGAGAACGCGATCCGAGCGAGTTTACGGCCGAGCATGACAAGCACCTGGGTCGTCGCTTTTCCGCTGCCCAGGTGTTTGTTGTAGAACGCTTTCCAGGCAATTGATCGGCTCGCCGACATAGCGGCGTTGTGCAGTAATCGGCGAACTTCCGAGCACCCTCGCTTTGTTAAAGATCTTCGGCCGTTTTTTTGGCCCGAGTCGCTCACTCTTAGGTCCATGCCCAAAAAAGCGATGAAAGAGTCGCCGCTGTTAAAGTCGCCTCGGTTATATGCCATGACCAAAGCAGTTGCGGTCAGAAAACCGATACCCTCGATCGCTTGGCAACGTGCCACTTCTTCAAGCAAACCGGCTTCTCGCAAGACATCTTTGAGTTTTTTCTGGACGAGCAGGTCCAGGCGCTCAACCGATTTGAGAAAAGTGGCGAACACAGCTTTCAAACTGGCGTCATTTGCCCAGCTCTGGGTCAGGCTGGTTTTGGCCTGAACCA
>NZ_JASCOY010000190.1:0-3703 GCF_029960075.1 Pseudomonas sp. PS02290 | reverse complement strand
CCTACCGATAAACCCCTAAACCCGGGGCCCGCGGGGGGTTCCCCCCGGGGGCGCCCGGCGGCCTCTCGGCCAGATTCAACGCTTACTGAGTGCCCGTCGGGCGCTTGACCCAGACTGGCGACAGGCTGCTGCCGCTGCCGGTGACGTAGAGAACGGCGGCTTCACCGCGCTCCAGTGCAACGGGCTTCAGGTCAGCCACTTTCTTGTCGCCGTCGAACAGCGCGAAGCTGACTTTGACCGGGTTGATTTCACGCTCGCCGGTGCCCTTGGCAGACACAGCCTTGACCACGTCGGTCTTGCCGTCAGCGGTTTTCAGGGTCAGCGACTTGTCACTCAGGTTCTGTACGCGAACCAGGGACTTCTGCTTGTTCTTGAACGGAGGCTCTTCAACCAGCTGCGGCGCGCCCGAAGTGTTGTTGACGATGGTGTAGTAGTGGTCGCTGGCCAGTTTCACCGGCAGGGACTGGCTGCCGACTTTGGCGGTGTAGTCGCCCTGAGGCATGAAGCCGAAGTCACTGCTGGCCAATGGGCCGATTTCGTTGAGGCTGGTGTTGCCGACGCTGGCGGAGATTTCGCTGCTGCTGGCGTTGTACACACGCACGAAGGTCGAGCCTTTTGGTGCGGTCGGGCCGTACAGCGCGGCGTCGCCACCGGCGAACGCAGAAAGGGATACGAAGCCCAGGCTCGCGGCCAGCACGCAGGTTTTCAGCAGGTTGGTTTTGCTCGAACGAACTGGCATTGGGTTCTGCGAAGTCATAGTCAAAGAGTCCTCTCAGTTTTGCGCCCGGGTGGGCGACTTGGAGTTGTTGGCGTTGTCCGCCAGATTCTGTTGGGGGTCACGGGCCTTTTTGAGTTCAGCGATCCACTGTGGGTCGAACTCGGTCAGGTCGTTGTGAGCGGGCAGGTAGCGTTCCGGGAATTCCCAGATCAGCACCTGCGGGGGGCTGCTTTTGAAGGCGTCGGTCTGCAGGTACTTGAGCATCGGCAGGATCGGGCCATGGCCGTCTTCGGCGTAATTCACGACGTCTGCGTGCAGGGCCTGTTTGAGCGCACCGGCGAAGTTCCAGTTCGGGTTGGCGCTGTAGCTGGTGCCAACCAGGCCGACTGCAACCGAATTGTCAGCGAACAGGGCGTCATCACTTTCGGCGCCAGCCTCAGCCGGGTTGGTGCTGCGCTGTTGCAGGTCGTCCGGCTTGGGCAGCAGGTTGCTGAACAGCGGATCCAGCGGCAGGAAGTTGGTCAGATCGCCCTTGTAGGGTTCGGTCGTCTTGGCTTCAGTGACGAAGTTCTGCGGTTCAACGTTCAGCGGCAGCTGCTTGCTGATCACGTCACCCAACTGCTGGGCAACGATTTCCGCGCCCATCGGCGTCCAGTGAGTGTCGGTGCGCAGGAACACCTGGCCCTTCTCTTTGGCGCTTTGCAGCGGCGTCAGCAGATCAGGGGCGAGGATGCCGGCCTGATTCACCTGAGCGTGGAACTGCTGATACAGATCGGTGTGCAGCGTGGCCGGTTTGTTGTCACCGACGTGCTCCGGATACAGACGGGTCTTGGCCGGAATGATCGCCAGCACCAGCTGCGTGCCTTGCTTTTTCAGGGTGTCACGCACGCCCTGAATGATCGCCAGGTTGTCTGCTTCGTTCTGCTCGCCATTGGCAACGGCGTCGAATTCTTCGTCGGTGTACAGCCACTGGTCCTTGCCCAGGATCACGCCCGGACGACCTTCGTTGAACACCTTGTAGTCCAGCGCTGCCCAGAGGTTGGTGCCCAGACGCTTGATCGGGAATTCTTCGTCGTAGTGGGTTTCCACCGCTTTGGTCCAGTGACCATTGAGCACGGTGGTCTCCTTCGACGTCGAGAAACCGATG
This sequence comes from Pseudomonas sp. PS02290, assembly GCF_029960075.1. Classification (NCBI taxonomy): domain Bacteria; kingdom Pseudomonadati; phylum Pseudomonadota; class Gammaproteobacteria; order Pseudomonadales; family Pseudomonadaceae; genus Pseudomonas; species Pseudomonas sp. PS02290. The sequence continues at coordinate 1,838 of NZ_JASCOY010000190.1, read as the reverse complement.
AAGCTGCGCAGCGACCACAGGCCCAGGACCAGCAGAATCGCCAGGAACAGGAAGATGTAGAGGAAACGTAATGAACGGGTCATGTCAGGCTCCTCAGAACTGGAAGTAAAGGAACGGCGAGAAACTGGCCGCCGAGAGTTTCAGGATCGATGCAACGAACATCAGCAGGATCAGGGCGCGCATGACATAGCGCGACCAGTCGACGGTCCAGTAGGCAGGCTGAACCTGCGCTTCGGTGCCGACGATGTAACCCGGTTGATGGATGCTGCCCGGCTTGTCGCCCGGCACGGCCTTGATCAGGCCGGGCTCGGCAGCGGCAGGGCCATCGGCCTGCACGGGCTTGTCGGTCGGCTTGCCCGGTGCACGGTTGCGGTAGAAATCACGCAGGCCGAAGAAGGCGAGGGTGATGTACGCCACAACCAGAGTCGCTACTTGCAGGCCGGTGAGGCTGGCGCGGTTGAGTTCCGACAGGCCGAGATCGCTGAAGCTGAACATGGCGCCATACATACGAGCGGCAACGTGCAGGTTTTCCGAGCGGAAGATGACCCAGCCCATGACCACCAGCAGGAAGGTGAACGCCCAGCGGACGACGTTGAAGGTGCGCGGCGCTGTGTTCAGGCCGATGGCTTTTTCGATCGCCAGCCACACACCGTGCCAGGCACCCCAGACGATGTACGTGATGTTGGCGCCGTGCCACAGACCACCCAGCAGCATGGTCAGAAACAGGTTGCGGTAGGTCGCGACCTTGCCGCCACGGTTGCCGCCCAGCGTGATGTACAGATAGTCACGCAGCCAGGTCGACAGGCTGATATGCCAGCGGCGCCAGAACTCGGTGATCGACTGGCTGATATAGGGCTGTTTGAAGTTTTCCATGAAGCGGAAACCCATCATCAGACCCAGACCGATGGCCATGTCGCTGTAACCGGAGAAGTCGAAGTACAGCTGCGCGGTATACGCCAGCGCGCCGAGCCATGCGTCACCCGTGGTCGGGTTCTGCAGGGCGAAGCAATGATCCGCGACCACCGCCAGCGTGTCGGCAATGAATACCTTCTTGATGAAACCCTGCATGAACCGCGTGCACCCCTCGGAGAACTTGTCGAGGGTGTGCGTGCGGTTGTTGAACTGATCGACCAGGTCGCGGAACCGCAGAACCGGCCCTGCGATCAGGTGCGGGAAGATCGCTACGAACGCTGCAAAGTCGATGAGATTTCGCGTCGCCGGCGTGTCGCCACGGTAGACGTCAATGATGTAGCTGATGGACTCGAAGATGTAGAACGAGATACCGATCGGCAGCAACACGTGGGTCAGGATGAAGGGCTCAAGGCCGATCGACGTCATCATCGCGTTAATGCTGTCCACGCCGAAGTTGGCGTACTTGAAATAGCCAAGGATGCCCAGGTCGACCACCACGCCGAGCAGCAGCCAACGCTGAGCCGGTTTGGTTCTGACCCCGGCGGCGCCTACGCGCAGGCCGATCCAGTAGTTCCACAGCGTCACACCTGCGAACAGCGCCAGAAAGTCCACTCGCCACCACGCGTAAAACACGTAGCTGGCGACCAGCAGCAGCAGGTTGCGATAGCGTTGCCCGCTCAGGTAGTACAAGCCGAGAAATACCGGCAAGAACAGGAACAGGAACACGTTGGATGAGAAAACCATCCTTTATCTCTCCATTTGTCCAACTTCAAAGGCCGAAGCCCCCCAAACCCCCCACGAAAAATGGAGGGGTGAAACATGCATCCGCCGACTCCCCGCAGGAGTGAGCTTGCTCGCGATACGTCAGTCCGGTTGATGCCGCTCTGACTTATACATCGCTATCGCGAGCAAGCCCACTCCTACAG